>CANBYN010000051.1 GCA_947373615.1 Burkholderiaceae bacterium
GTGCCACCTTGCATCAATAAATATTACATTTTGGATTTGCAGCCGGATAATTCAGTAGTGCGCCATATGGTTAGCCAAGGCCATACTGTATTTTTAGTCTCTTGGAAAAATCCGGATGCCTCAATGGCAAAAGTGAGCTGGGATGACTATGTGGCTAAGGGTGTTATCAAAGCTATTGATGTTGTTAAGGATATTGGGAACACAAAACAAATTAATATTTTAGGTTTCTGTGTTGGTGGAACGCTAACGACATCAGCATTAGCTGTGCTTGCTGCCCGTAATGAGCATCCTGCCGCAAGCTTGACTTTGCTTACTACCTTATTGGATTTTACAAATACTGGAATCTTGGATGTCTTTATTGATGAGGGCATGGTAGAGATGCGTGAGAACTCTATCGGCGGCAAGGGTGGCAATTTTGGAATGATGTCCGGACTTGACCTGGGTAATACGTTTTCTTTCTTACGTCCTAACGATTTAGTGTGGAACTATGTAGTAGAGAATTACCTCAAGGGAAATTCTCCGCCGCCCTTTGATCTACTATTTTGGAATGGCGACTCAACCAATTTGCCGGGCGTAATGTATTGCTGGTACTTACGACATACCTATTTGCAAAATGATTTGGTTAAGCCAGGCAAGGCCACGATCTGTGGCGAGAAGATTGACTTGGGTAAAATTAAATGTCCAGCCTATGTGTATGCATCACAAGAAGATCATATCGTCCCATGGCAGTCTGCTTATGAATCAACTCATGTTCTTAAAGGAAAAAATCGTTTTGTTCTAGGTGCGTCTGGTCATATCGCTGGTGTGATTAATCCGCCAGCAAAGAACAAGCGTTATTACTTTGAAAATAATAAGATCGCACCAACTGCCCAAGAGTGGTTAGAGGGTGCAAAACAAATTACCGGAAGTTGGTGGCCTAATTACACGACATGGTTAGAGCAATTTTCCGGAAAGAAAAAACCAGTGAACAAGACATTTGGCAATGCTAAGTACAAAAAAATGGAAGCTGCACCTGGTTTGTACGTTACAGAAAAAGCAAATTAACAACTAACTAAAGTTTTTTACAAGGGGGAAGTAATGACTCAAAAAGTCGCATACGTAACTGGTGGTATGGGTGGTATTGGTACCGCAATTTGTCAACGTTTGGCAAAAGATGGATTCACAGTAATTGCTGGTTGTGGACCAAATTCGCCACGTAAAGATCGTTGGATTGGTGAGCAGAAGGCATTGGGTTATGACTTCATCGCTTCTGAGGGCAATGTGTCTGATTGGGACAGTACGGTTGCCGCGTTTGAAAAGGTCAAGGCCGAAGTAGGACGTGTTGATGTGCTTGTAAACAATGCCGGCATTACGCGTGATAGCGTGTTCCGTAAAATGACTCCAGATGCATGGAAGGCTGTGATTGATACCAATCTGAACTCCTTGTTTAACGTTACCAAGCAAGTAATTGACGGTATGGTTGAAAACAACTGGGGACGCATCATTAACATCTCCTCCGTAAATGGTCAAAAAGGTCAATTTGGCCAAGCTAACTATTCCACTGCAAAAGCTGGTTTACATGGTTTCACAATGGCCTTGGCCCAAGAGGTAGCCACTAAAGGCGTTACTGTAAATACGGTTTCCCCTGGCTATATTGGTACTGATATGGTTAAAGCTATTCGTGAGGATGTTTTGGAAAAGATTGTTTCTGGAATTCCAGTAAAACGTCTAGGCACACCTGATGAGATCGCATCGATTTGCTGTTGGATTGCCTCTGAAGATGGCGGCTATGCCACAGGTGCAGACTTTTCTTTAAATGGTGGAATTCATACCGGTTAATATTGCATCGCAACATTTCTAAGCCATCATATTTGTAGTTTGCAGCACAGCTTATTTACCATTAGGTCAAACTAGAGCTAAACTAAGCTGTGTTGCGTTGCAGTATTGAAGAGTAAGGAAAAACATGGCTACTAGAGCAAAACGAGTTGGTGGAGATCGACTCATTAAGAAATATCCCAATCGTCGTCTTTACGACACCCAAACAAGCACGTATGTTACCTTGGCCGACATCAAAGGTTTGGTGATGTCCAGCGAAGAGTTCAAAGTCGTCGATGCAAAAACAGAAGACGATTTGACGCGCAATATTTTGCTGCAAATTATCCTTGAAGAAGAAGCTGGGGGCGCACCAGTATTTTCAACACAAATGCTTTCTCAAATTATTCGTTTTTACGGCAATTCCATGCAGGGCTTAATGGGTAATTACCTTGAGAAGACCATGCAGTCTTTTGTCGATATTCATAATAAGCTGGGCGATCAAACTAAAGGGTTGGGCTCAGGGAGCACCCCTGAAGCTTGGTCTCAGATGCTCAATATGCAAAACCCTCTCATGCAGAACTTGATGGGAAGTTATATGGAGCAAAGCAAAGACTTATTTGTCAAAATGCAAGAGCATATTCAAGGCTCCCATAATCTTTTTGGTGGAACTTTTCCATTTGTAGCGCAACCTAATAAGACTGAAAAAGAATAGTTGTGGCAGGGAAAATTGGGTTTGTATCCTTAGGATGCCCTAAGGCGTTAGTTGATTCAGAATTAATCCTAACGCAATTAAGTGCTGAAGGTTACGAGACTGCTAAGGATTATTCTGGCGCAGATCTTGTTGTAGTAAATACTTGTGGGTTTATTGATTCAGCTGTTGAAGAGAGTCTTTCCGCTATTGGAGAGGCCTTAGCTGAAAATGGTAAGGTCATCGTGACTGGGTGTTTGGGTGCCAGAAAAAACGCGGATGGTTCTGATCTTATCCAAAGCATTCACCCTAAAGTCCTTGCTGTTACAGGTCCGCACGCTACTGATGAGGTGATGCAAGCAATCCATTTGCATCTTCCTAAGCCACATGATCCATTTACAGATTTATTGCCACCCATTGGCGTTAAGCTCACGCCAAAACATTATGCTTATTTAAAAATCTCAGAAGGATGCAATCATCGTTGTACATTTTGCATCATCCCGAATTTGCGTGGCGACTTAGTTTCCAGACCCATTGGCGAAGTCTTACTAGAAGCAAAACGTTTATTTGAATCTGGAGTCAAAGAGTTACTTGTCGTTTCACAAGACACCAGTGCTTATGGTGTTGACATTCAGTACCGCACTGGGTTTTGGGATGGTAAGCCTGTCAAAACAAGAATGTTTGATTTGGTGAATGCTCTCAATCAAATTGCTCGCGAGCATCAAGCATGGGTTAGATTGCATTATGTTTATCCCTATCCCCATGTTGATGAGATATTGCCTTTGATGGCAGAGTTCTCTGAGCATGGGTATGGTGTCTTGCCTTATCTAGATATACCACTGCAACATGCGCACCCTGATGTTCTCAAAAGAATGAAGCGGCCAGCTAGCGGGGAAAAGAATTTAGAAAGAATCTTGGCATGGCGCGAAGCGTGTCCTGATTTAGTTATTCGGAGCACGTTTATTGCTGGATTTCCTGGGGAAACCAAAGAGGAGTTTGAGTACCTGCTCAATTTCCTGGATGAGGCGCAAATTGATCGGGCAGGGTGCTTTGCTTACTCGCCTGTGGAAGGCGCTATCGCCAATCAGCTAGAACACCCCGTTCCAGATACTATTCGGGAAGAGCGACGAGCGCGTTTCATGGCTAAGGCCGAGGAAATTTCAATCAAAAGACTTGCTAAAAAAATAGGCAAACGCGTCCAAGTTCTGATTGATCGGGTAGATGAGTCGGGTGGAATTGGTCGAACGATTGGCGATGCCCCCGAGATTGATGGTTTGGTTAGGGTATTGCCAGCTAGTAAACCCTCAAAACGCTATCGAGTTGGCGAAATTATCCGCGTCACGGTCATTAACTCCCAAGGGCATGACCTAATAGCCGAAACTTGACTAATCTAATATAAATGATGGCTGAATTATTTTTTTGGTATTAATAAAGCCTATTTTAGGGCTTAGCTAAGGGGATTTATATGACTCGTGATGTCGTTGTCTTAAGTGCAGTACGTTCTGCAATTGGAACCTTTAATGGTTCTCTCAGTAGTTTTGAGCCATCTGAATTAGGTGGAATCGTGATGAAAGAGGCGGTATCTCGCTCAGGTGTAGATCCTGCATTGATTAATTATGTAACTGTTGGCAACACCATTCCTACTGATAGTCGTTATGCATATGTAGCACGCGTAGCAGCGATTCAAGCTGGCTTGCCAATGGAATCGGTTGCAATGGCCTTGAATCGATTGTGTAGCTCAGGCCTGCAAGCAATCGTAACAACTGCCCAGCAAATTATGCTGGGTGACTGTGACTACGGTATTGGCGGAGGCGTAGAAGTCATGTCACGCGGTATGTATGGTTCCCCAGCAATGCGCAGCGGCGCTCGCATGGGTGATACCAAGATGCTTGACTTGATGGTTTCAGTGCTAACCGATCCATTTGGCGTTGGTCATATGGGTGTCACTGCTGAGAACCTCGTTGAAAAATGGAAGTTGACTCGCGAAGATCAAGATGCTCTTGCGGTTGAATCCCATCGCCGTGCTGCGAACGCTATTAAAGAGGGTCGCTTTAAGTCACAGATCGTGCCAATCACCATCAAGACTCGCAAAGGCGATATCGTGTTTGATACCGATGAGCACTGTAAACCTGAAACCACTATGGAAACCCTTGGCAAGATGAAGGCTGTTTTCAAAAAAGAAGGTGGTAGCGTTACAGCAGGTAACGCTTCTGGTATTAATGATGGCGCTGCATTCTTTGTGTTGGCTGATGCTGAAACAGCCAAGAAGGCTGGTCATAAACCCATCGCTCGATTAGTTTCTTATGCGGTGGCTGGTGTTCCAAATCACATCATGGGTGAAGGTCCTATTCCTGCTACCAAGCTTGCTCTTGAGCGTGCTGGTCTCAAGTTAGATCAAATGGATGTGATTGAGTCAAACGAAGCATTTGCTGCGCAAGCCTTGGCGGTCACTAAAGGTTTGGGCTTAGATCCAGCCAAAACAAACGTTAACGGTGGCGCTATAGCTTTAGGTCACCCCATTGGCTGTTCTGGGGCTGCTATTGCCACTAAAGCAATTCATGAGCTACAACGCGTTCAAGGCAAATATGCTTTGGTAACAATGTGTATCGGTGGTGGTCAAGGAATTGCGACTATTTTCGAACGCTTGTAAGCGAAGTTATTTAGCTGCGATCTTTTGAGTTAAGACTTAAGAGATCAGCACTAAAGCAGCATCTAAGCCGACGTGGTCAAAAGCTGCGTCGGCTTTTTCTTTGACAACGGGTTTTGCTTGGTAAGCTACGCTAATGCCAGATCCATTCATCATGATGAGATCATTGGCGCCGTCTCCCATGGTGATGGAATTTACTTTGGTGCAGGCCAATAGGCGACAAGCTTCGTCTAAATGCGCAGCTTTTGCAGCACCATCAACGATATCGCCCAAGACTTTCCCAGTCAGCTTGCCTTCAATAATTTCTAAGGTATTGGCTTGTGTTTGTTTAAAACCTAATTGTTGACGAAGCTTTTCAGTAAAGAAAGTAAATCCACCCGAGACGAGGAGGGTGTAAAGCCCTCGCTCATGAGCTCCAGCCAATAGTTCTGCAGCTCCTGGATTTGGTTTTAATCGCTCGCGATAGACTGATTCCAATGCATCTGCATTGACACCCTCCAATAGGGCAACACGTCTACGCAAACTTTCTTTGAAGTCCTTGATTTCACCACGCATAGTGGCTTCGGTAATTTCTGCAACTGCCGATTTTTTACCTGTGAAATCTGCAATCTCGTCGATGCACTCAATATTAATGAGTGTGGAATCCATATCCATTGCCAATACTTTAATTTCCTGAGTTTGAAGATTTGGTTTTAAAAAGCACAGATCAGTATTAAAACGAGAAGCAATTGCACGTAGTTCTTCTCGCGTATTGGCATCAAGTTCAATACTAGACTCCCAACGTTCGTAAAAATAGCTCGCATTATTCATTTGACCTCCCAATGAATGCAGAGAAGCGCCATGCTTTAATGCATGATCCTTGATTTCAAACGCCAATTTTTCTGCAATGGGTTCTCTAGAGAGGGCAACTAGGACTTGATGTGACATAGCATTAATCATAATCGGATTGAATTAGAAGTTAATTTGCTTTTGCAGGACTGAGCATGGCTGACTCGTTCAGGCGACGCAATACCTGCCTAATGGCATCTAGTCGTTGCTCTAGCTTTTCAAACTCGCGATCTTTCTGTGGGAGTATTTTTAGCTTATCTTGCCCATTCAAATTAATGTGTTTTGAAGATTGAATCAATTGAATGATCTTCATTGGATCAATTGGTGGGTTGGGGATGAACTGAATCTGAATAGATGCCGGCGTAGCATCGATCTTCTTGATACCGAAACCTGCCATCTCCAAACGCAAACGATGGGTTTCATAAAATGATTTAGCTTGATCTGGCAGATCGCCAAAACGATCTACTAATTCTTCACGTAAGCCCATCAATTCAGAAAAGTCATTTGTGCCCGCAAAGCGTTTATATAAAGATAAGCGCTCATGCACGTCAGGACAGTACTCCTCAGGTAGTAATGCAGGTACACCTAAATTGACATCAGTTGTTGCTTGCAATGGGGAGAGTAAGTCCGGTTCTTTGCCGCTACGGAGTGATTTCACGGCGCGATTGAGCATTTCTGTGTACAACTGATAGCCAATTTCATGGATTTCACCAGACTGCTTATCCCCCAGGACCTCACCAGCGCCACGGATTTCTAAATCATGCATTGCTAAATAAAAGCCTGAACCCAATTCTTCCATGGCTTGAATCGCGTTTAAGCGTAACTGGGCTTGTTTACTAAGAGCTTCTGGATCGGGAACTAATAGATAGGCATAGGCTTGGTGATGCGATCGTCCTACGCGACCACGAAGTTGATGCAATTGAGCAAGACCAAACTTATCTGCACGGTGCATGATGATGGTGTTGGCAGTGGGGACGTCGATACCGGTTTCAATAATGGTGGTACATAAAAGTATATTCGTACGTTGAGTAACAAATTCACGCATCACCGATTCCAATTCGCGTTCGTGCATCTGACCGTGCGCTACGCTAATGCGCGCCTCGGGAATGAGTTCTTGCAGAGCATGTTTACGGTTCTCTATCGTCTCTACTTCATTGTGTAAGAAGTAAACCTGTCCGCCACGTTTAATTTCACGCAACACCGCTTCGCGAATAACGCCATCGCCTTCACGACGAACAAACGTTTTTATTGCCAAGCGCTTTTGCGGGGCAGTAGCAATGATGGAAAACTCTCGCAGACCTTCCATTGCCATACCCAAAGTTCTTGGAATTGGCGTAGCCGTCAGAGTCAAGATATCAACCTCGGCACGTAACGCTTTCAGAGCATCCTTTTGGCGAACCCCAAAGCGATGCTCTTCATCCACAATGACAAGGCCCAAATTGGCGAATTGTGTCTCTTTTGATAATAGTTTATGGGTGCCAATAATAATGTCAGCTTCCCCTTTTGCTATTGCCACAAGCGCTGCATTAATTTCTTTGGTGGTTTTAAAGCGGGAAAGCTCAACAATTCGCACCGGCCAATCTGCAAACCGATCTTTCCAAGTAGCTACGTGTTGCTCAGCAAGCAGGGTGGTTGGTGCCAATATAGCGACTTGCTTACCACCCATGACCGCAACAAAACTAGCTCTAAGTGCAACCTCGGTTTTTCCAAAGCCTACATCACCACAAACTAGACGATCCATTGGCGTGCCGCTGGTCATATCCCCAATGACTGCTGCAATTGCATTAGCTTGATCGGGTGTTTCTTCAAAGCCAAAGCTTTCAGCAA
Source organism: Burkholderiaceae bacterium (assembly GCA_947373615.1). Classification (GTDB taxonomy): domain Bacteria; phylum Pseudomonadota; class Gammaproteobacteria; order Burkholderiales; family Burkholderiaceae; genus Polynucleobacter. The sequence continues at coordinate 7,785 of CANBYN010000051.1, forward strand.
AGGCAGCATAGTCATGCGCAGAAAACTCAAAAGCATGACCTTTTCGAATGGCTCGAGCTGCATATAGTCCGAGCAGCTCTGCGGCAGTATCGCGAATCTGTTGTGCTGCTTTACGCTTTGCTTTATCCCATTGGCCTGAGCCAAGTTGATGGAGAGGGGCAGAATCTGGATCAGAACCTGCATAGCGCGTCACCATTTGCAATTGTTGTACTGGGACATACAAGGTTGCATGGCCAGCATACTGCAAGTGCAAGAACTCTTCGAAAATCGGCGCTTCTTTTGGTTGCGCAAGATTTAATAAGACTAGTCCTTGATAGCGTCCGATGCCATGTTCTGCATGTACAACGGGATCACCAATTTTGAGCTCTGATAGATCCTTAAACAACATATCAGGATCGGCGCTCTCAGCATTTTTACCTTTGCGTCTTTGTCTTGCGGTAGAGGTAAATAATTCTGCCTCAGTTATCAATATAAGGTTTTGAGCAGGCCACGAAAAGCCATTAAAGAGCTGAGCGGTAACTAGACCGAATAATGCATCACTCTTTAAAAAGTCCGAAACACTTTCAAATCCTTCGGGTTTTAGAGGGTAGAGTGGTTGACCATCTTGCCCTGCAACTGAATTACTTTCGTCAAGCAGTTGTCGAATCGACTCCTTGCGACCAGCGCTATCAGAGCAGATGAGAATGCGTACTTTTTCTGTGGAAACTAAATTACGTAATCGGTTAATTGGATCTGTATCGCGCCGATGTACCGCAATATCTGGAACTGGTAAAAACTGCGCTTGTTCGGCAGCTTCTGTTTCTAGACTTAAGCGAGCATAAGGTTTTACGGTGGTGAAAAATTCATCGACATCTAGGAATAATTCTTTTGGGGGCAGAATAGGTCGATCGAGATCATGCTTAAGAAACTCGTAGCGTGAAAGTGTGTCTTTCCAAAAGCTTCGAATCGTATCTTCAACATCGCCTATGTTGACAAGCCAAACAGGATCACCAGAACGAGGAAAGTAATCAAATAGATTCGATTTTTCTTCAAAAAAAAGCGGCAAGTAAGACTCAATGCCTGCGCTCGGTATGCCTAAGTTAGCATCCTTATAAATGGAGCAGCGAGTGGGATCACCTTCAAATACTTCACGCCAACGGCCTCTAAATGCTGTTCGCGAAGCATCATCAAATGGAAATTCATGACCCGGTAGAAGACGGACTTCTTTAACGGGGAATAGGCTTCGTTGTGTATCAGGGTCAAACGCTCTGATTTGTTCAATTTCATCACCAAATAAATCTAGGCGATAGGGCAAATTCGAACCCATGGGGAATAAATCAATCAAGCCACCGCGAATACTGTATTCACCTGGACGCATGACAGCGCTGACTGGATCATAGCCGGCCTGTTGCAACTGCAGTTTCAGTGCAGCTTCATTGAGTTTGTCGCCTTGCCTAAAGAAAAAGGTGTGACCTGATAAAAAGTTTGGCGGCCCTAAGCGTTGTAATGCTGTGGTGATGGGCACTAAAACAATATCGCAGCTGCCATTGAGTAATTCATAAAGTGTTGCTAAACGCTCAGAGACTAAATCTTGGTGCGGTGAAAAATGATCGTATGGAAGAATTTCCCAGTCGGGCAAAAGTCGAGTTTTGAGCTGAGGAGCAAAAGTCGGTATTTCTTCTAAAAGCCGCTGGGCTTCTTGTGCTTGAGCACAAAAGATCACCATGACCGAGAATTGATTCCGATAGCGTAGGGCGGTTTGGGCTAATAAAGCGCCGTCTGAAGATCCCACGAGGCCTGAAAAGGTAAAGCGCTGCCCAGCCCGCGGAGCAGGT
>CANBYN010000052.1 GCA_947373615.1 Burkholderiaceae bacterium
ATTGAAAAGCTGATGCATTTCATTGGAAGCCGCCCAATAGTGGGCTACTACTTGGAGTTTGATTTAGCCATGCTTAATAAAGGCATATGGCGAATGTTGGGATTAGGATTACCTCAGCCTAAAATTGAAGTCTCAGCAATGTATTACGAATATAAAAACCAGCAACTTTCTATGAATGCGCAGGACCGCAATATTGATCTGCGTTTCCAAACAATCATGAAAGATTTGGGGATGCCAGTGCGAGATGCCCATGATGCCATCAATGATGCGGTTATGACAGGGATGGCCTTTATTAAGTTACGCGAATTGCTGAGCAAGTAAAGTGTTCCAATGATCATAAAAAAAGCCAGGATCTCTCCTGGCTTTTTAATGACTACTTCTTGGCCAGATATTAGTGGCCAGAAGCTCCTGAAGCACCGAAACCAGTTTCAGAACGAACTTGTTGGGCTGGGAATGCAGCACGTTCTTTCTTCGCGTTTTCGCTGTTATCCAATATGGAGAACAACCATACACCAACGAAACCAATTGTCATCGAGAACAGAGCTGGGGAAGAATAAGGGAACCAAGCAGAACCCTTAGGATTGCCCAATACCGCTTCCCAAACTGCTGGGGAAACTACCGTCAAGGCTACTGAAGAAGCTAAGCCCAAGAAACCGCCAATCACAGCGCCCCTAGTTGTGCAATTCTTCCAGAGAACGGACATGAAGAGTACTGGGAAGTTTGCAGAAGCTGCAATCGCGAAGGCCAATGCCACCATAAAAGCAATGTTCTGCTTTTCAAAGACAATACCCAACAAAACTGCAATTACGCCTAAGGAAACTGTGGTTAAACGAGATACCTTTAATTCTGAAGCGCTATCAGCATTGCCTTTTTTCCATACTGTTGCATAAAGGTCATGTGAAACTGCAGAAGCACCAGAAAGAGTCAAGCCAGCAACCACCGCCAAAATCGTAGCAAACGCTACAGCAGAAATAAAACCATAGAAGATATTTCCGCCAACAACTTTAGCAACCAATACAGCAGCCATGTTTGCAGTACCAGCACCACCGTTGATCACGCCTTTAGCTACGTTAGCCAACTCAGGGTTGGTCAATACCAAGGTAATCGCACCAAAACCGATGATGAAAATCAAAACATAGAAATAGCCAATCCATGTAGTTGCCCACAATACCGATTTACGAGCTTCTTTAGCATCCGGAACAGTGAAGAAACGCATCAAGATATGAGGCAAACCAGCGGTACCGAACATCAAAGCCATACCGAAAGAAATTGCAGAGATTGGATCTTTAATAAATCCGCCTGGCCCCATGATGCTCAAACCAGCCTTGACCGCTTCTTCTGGAGTTTTTCCAGTGTTTGCTGCAATAGCAGTTTTCACTTCAACTGCCTTAGCAAACAATGCTTCTGGGCTAAAGCCATATTGCGCTAAAACCATGAATGCCATAAAGCTTACGCCAGCCAACAACATAACGGCTTTAATAATTTGCACCCAAGTTGTAGCAGTCATGCCGCCGAACAACACATAGACCATCATCAAGCAGCCAACAATTACAACCGCCATCCAATATTCAAGGCCGAATAACAATTTTATTAATTGACCTGCTCCAACCATTTGAGCGATCAAATAGAAAGCAACAACCACCAAAGTGCCTGAAGCCGCAAATGCGCGGATTGGACCTTGTTGGAAGCGATAGCCGGCAACGTCAGCAAAAGTAAATTTACCGAGATTACGTAAACGCTCTGCCATTAAGAATGTAATGACTGGCCATCCCACCAAGAATCCGATGGAGTAAATCAAGCCGTCATAGCCATTGGCCATCACTGCAGCTGAAATACCCAAGAAGGAAGCGGCAGACATATAGTCACCAGCGATGGCTAAACCGTTTTGGAAACCAGTAATACCACCTCCAGCGGTATAGAAGTCAGCGGCAGACTTGGTTTTTGCAGCGGCCCATTTAGTAATAAATAAGGTCAACACAACAAACCCACCAAACATGCTAATTGCAGTCCAATTGGTTTCCTGAACTGCGGTCTGGCCTACGTCGCCCCCAGCAGCAACAGCTAATAATGGCAATGCCAATAGTGCTAATGCGCTTAAGAATTTTTCAATACGATTCATTTGGAGGCTTCCTTCAAAATTTCAGCAGTCAATGTGTCGTATTCGCTATTTGCTCTATGAACATACAAGCCAGTAATCAAAATAGTGAAAACAATCACACCCATTCCGATAGGAATACCTAGGCTAGTAACGCCTGCACCAATTGGCTGAGCCAAAAATGGCTTATCAAAAGCAATGAGGGCGATGTAACCGTAATAGACGACAAACATCAAAATACATAGGGTCCAACCAAAAGTGCTGCGCTTGCGCTTTAGCTCTTGGTATTTTGGATTTGCCTCTATGCGCGCTACGACAGCATCAGACATACACTTCTCCTTGAAATTTACTGCAAATGAATCTGCAATTTTAATAAACTGAAAGGGTAAATTCCTGGGATTAACCTAGTCTTTATATGAAAAAGCAGGGAAAATCCTATAAACGCTTTCCCTAGATTGAAAAACAATAGCTTCCTGTTAGTGGATATACGTGCGAATCAAGGACTAGGTATAATCCCGACTTAGATGAGGCACAACTATATAAAGTGATTCAGTTCAATATCAATTCATTATTTTTTAATGCAAATAAATCAAATTGAACCCCAATAGCCCCAAAAGCGTACATTTGTACCTCTCTGATCCAAAACCTGGTGTAACTAGGTGCCTTGACTTATGTCAATCCCAAAACTCCTGATATGGCGATGAGCTTTTCCCTTTCGGTTGCAATTGACTGCGAGCAGATGCACTCGACTTTCATTGGAAACTCTTTTCGAATTAGATGCCAATGAGAGCTATTTTCAAAACCGTCAGCAACTATATTGCGACGATTGCACCTCAAATGAAACACAATATGTTTGGGTCTTCTGATTTGACCCAAAATCAGCCTATAGATGACCCCACCTTTTTTACCAGTCTGCAAATTAGTACTATGCGAGGATTATTCATAGTCTTATTAGTGGGGTATCACATCGTTGGTTCAGATCAATCAAACGGACTAAATATTGCTGACGGTCGGTTTCGGATGGTAACCGATATGTTTGATTTTTTGCGCATGCCCCTCATTGCCACCATTGGGGGAATAGTTTATGGATTAAAGCCCATTCGAATGAGTGATAACCCCGGCGTTTTCTTTAAGAAAAAAATATATCGCTTATTAATTCCAATGTTTGTAGTAGGCACGTTGTTTGCGGTTATTCAGAGAGTGGTCCCTGGAGTCAGTAGAGCACCCGTTGATTTCGCTACTTTATATATTTTTCCTGTAGCGCACTACTGGTTTTTGGAATCTTTATTTTGGATCTTTATCACTATTTGGATACTAGAGAAAGCTCGTCTTTTATTAACTCCCATTATGTTTTGCATAGTAATGGCTGTAGTGATTCTGGCCCATTTAACATTGCATTTGCCGTATCATTTTGGCTTAAGTGGGTGGCTATACCTACTGCCATACTTTCTGTTTGGGTTGTCGATAGTTCGATTTAAACCGCTACGTATACTTTATAAACACCCTATTTTAATAACTACCTTTTTTTTATTCGTGATTGCTGAAATTGCTATTAATGGCACTCCTCAGAATTATGCGCCACGTAATACACTTTTATTCCTCAGTGTTGGCATTAGCTTAGTTTGCATTACATTTTGGATTGCGCCAAAAATTCCAGGTCACTTCTTTGCTCTAATTGGTGAAAGTGCATTTACCATTTATCTCTACCACATCTTTTTTACTGCCTCCATGCGCATCCTTCTTAAAAAAGCAGGTATTCAACCGTGGGATTTCCGATGGCTACATTTCTTATCAGCATTAGCTGCAGCAATAATAGGTTCACTTATCATTGAATTAGTAATGCGAAAATCTCGTTGGACATCACTTCTTTTTCTAGGTGAATACATCGACCGCCCCGTGCGAAAGAACCCGCATTAAACAGTGCATTTATGGGCTTAGCACGAGATGAAATGAACGGGCAATATTTGTGTAAAAGATTGCAGCGCACACTTAAACATCAATTAGCTGAAAATCAAGATTTAATTTAAGAATCTAAACCCTTTGTAGACCAAAATCCTTTAGCAATTAATTGGCCTAAACGTTCGCTCTCGAACAGACTTACGTCATTCGCTTCCACATTATTAGCTCTTATTCTTCAACTTACTAGGCTTTAATGTCGCTTATTTCTTGTTATGCAGCTCAATCTGCAACTGCCGCACTAAGTCCGTACAAAATAGAACGTAGAAAATTGGGTGAAAATGACATTCAAATTTCGATTGAATTTTGTGGCGTCTGTCATACAGATATTCACTTCGCGAAAAATGAATGGGGGCAGACACACTACCCCGTTGTTCCTGGTCATGAAATTGTTGGAATTGTTGCCGCGCTAGGCACAAATGTACAAAAACTCAAAATTGGTCAACGAGTAGCTGCGGGATACATTGCTGGCTCCTGCCAGATATGCTCATCATGCAAGGCGGGATTAGAGCAGTATTGTCTTCAGGGATTTACAGCCATCTTTAATAGCCCCGCAAATGATCTTGGTGGATTCACTTACGGGGGCTATTCAAAAAGCATCGTCATAGATAAAAATTTTGTTTTGCTGGCACCTACCGGATTAGATCCAGCAGGAATGGCGCCGCTCCTGTGTGCGGGCCTTACTACCTATTCACCATTAAAGCATTGGGGCGTAAAACCAGGTATGACAGTGGGTATCATTGGATTGGGTGGCCTAGGTCACCTAGCCGTGAAGCTATCTCATGCTATGGGAGCGAAGACAGTCATGATCACAACCTCAAAGGGCAAAGCGGCTGATGCCTCAAGATTAGGTGCTGACGAGGTATTAATCTCAACTGACGTAGCAGCGATGAAGGCGATGGAGAATCAATTTGACTTTTTACTCAATACCATTCCCTCCCCTCATGATTACAACCATTACATGGGCTTACTCAAGGTGGATTCAACAATGTGTATTGTTGGCTCAATTGGCCCTACATCCGAGCTCAATACAGAAGCACTAGTTTATAAAAGAAGAAGTATTTCTGGCTCGTTTGCTGGGGGAATTAGAGAGGCGCAAGAAATGTTATATTTTTGCGCAAAACACCAAATTGTTTCCGACATTGAAATCATCAAAATGGATCAAATCAATGAGGCCTTTCAGCGAATTCAAAAAAATGATGTGAAATATCGATTTGTGATTGATATGCGTAGCCTCAGTTAGAAACTATTTAAGGGATGGCTGTATGGCTTGCTCTACACAGGCGGATAGCAACTCAAAGCGCTTATACGCTAGAAGCGTGGGCATTACCCTTTTTCTACGAGCATCGTCTTGTGTAATTAGCTCGATATAGCCGAGATATCGTAAATTTTTTACACGCCCATGAAGAGTAGCTTGCGAGCCTAAATCCTTTAAACCCAACAAATCACCCACAAAAACTGAACGCCCCTCGTGGTCGTCGACCATTATATTATCAAGCAACTGATCTTCTGTTGAGTCCAATTTCCGAATATTGCTTTTAGAATTGAGCGCTTCCGCCAGCTTGAGAAACCGTATATACAAATTAGGTTTTTTCATGCCTTAATACCACTCTTCCTTTGACTCAATAAGTAAATATTTTTATTAGTAGTTAAATTCATTACGAGTAGAGAAAATTTAAGATCAAAATAAACTTTCAATATTTTGATGGGTCCATGAAATTAAATTTTGATTTTCCTCTTTACTCAATTCAGACATGAGATTCGCACTTAAGATAACGGCTCCATCCTCGCCAGATGAAAAAGGGACATTTTGGTAAGGGTAGCCTTTATCGCTACCATGAAGGTCATAGACAATATCTAGCAATCGCATGGTGTTGTCTGAATGTAAGTCTGATGAATTCATTTTAATCCCTCTCTTTGAATGTGGATAAACCAGTTCACACGAAAATAGAATATGAAAATCGCCACTAACAGTCTGTACACTATCAAACATACTCAATAGAAAAACAGCATTACATTTAATAAATGTAGTTTGCTAAGAAAAAATAGCCGCCCTAAAGCGGCTATTTAATATTGCGATCTATTCAACTACATCTGCACTATATGCCAAGCATTGTTTGAAAAACCATTGCCATTTTGCTCCCCAGGTTTCGTATCCTTCAAGAAGTAATACAGGGGCTTACCTTTATAGGCAAACTGCTTTTTGCCATCATCGCGCGTAATGATGGAATAACTTCCATAAGAAGTTGCATTAGCATCTACCAGCAATGGTGGCCAGTTTATGGCGCAGTCACCATAACAACTTGATTTTCCGGAGTTAGCCTGATCATTGTCAAAGGTATAGAGAGTCATGTTATTGGTACTAACTAAGACGCCCTTTTCAGTTTTAACAATGCTCTGACCGGCTGACATCGATACACATGCTACAAGGGTAATACCGGCCAATGATACTAAGCTCGATTTTATAAAATATTTCATAGCAATACCTTTCATGTGGATCAAAAATAGATTAAAGCGTTTTTTTTGCTTCAGATTTTGCATCTCCTAAACCTGCCTGGATCTTTCCTGTGGTTTTTTGGACAAGGCCTTCTACCTCCAGGGATTTATTTCCAACTAAGTCTCCGGCAACCTCCTTAACCTTACCTTTAACTTCTTCAACTCGGCCTTTTACTTGATCTTTATTCATGGCAATTCCTTTAGTGACGTTAAACAACGGAAATACAAACTGCGAAACTCTTATTTATAAAAAGGGTTGTTACTGCCTTTTACTCTCATGTCATTTTTGACAGAGGTAACCCCCGGTACACTTTTTGCAACTTCTACAGCCTTATTGGTTTGATCGATCGTGCTAACAAATCCACTTAGTTGCACTTCTCCCTTGAAGGTCTCAACAGTGATCTCCAAGCTCTTTAATGAAGGCTCATTAAAAATTGCTGTTTTTACTTTTGCCGTTAAAACACTGTTATCAACATACTGACCAGTGCTTTCTTTAGTCTGTGTAGCGGCACAAGCTGTTAGCGATATTAATAAGCCCACAGATATCAATGCGGTAATTTTATTTAGTAATCTCATCTGATTCTTTCGTAATAGTTCGTTGACTGTATAAAGGTATCAACATGTCCTTGACTACCTTATAAGCCTATTCTTTGATTCTGCAATCACGTGTTCGATATCAGACATAAAGCAATTTTTTTTATGTTCGTTACCAAACAGACGTCACCAATCTTTAAACATATTGATCACAAAGTAATTACTTCTAAAATAAGGGTTTAAAAAAAATGAAAAATAAATTATTAGCAACAATGCTACTGACAGTCGCTGCAAATAGTGCAATGGCCCAAGCTAACTCACAAGCAAACCCCTTTGAAGGCCCTTCAATCGGCGTTAGTGTCAGTTCAGTAGGAGGTACCACTGATGTATCTGGTCCTTTGTCTGGAAATGCTGGTCAACAATCCGTTGTTCCTACGATTGATGCGGGATATGCGTTTGGAATTAGCAAAGATGTGGCTTTAGGTCTTACTGGTACATACGACTTAGCTGATACCAAAGGTGGTTCTGTTGGTAGCGCTAACTTAGTAGGCAAAAAGCATTACAGCATTAATTTCAAACCAGGATATGTATTAGGTACCAGCACAATGATTTATGGATTAATTGGATATAACCGCATGTCAGGTACGATGAATTACAACGGATATACCGGAACAAGCAACTTGAATGGTATTGGTTATGGTCTTGGTATTGAAGTCCTGTTAGATAAAAACGTTTATGTCAAACTTGAAGGGCAACAAATAAAGTATTCTTCCTCAACTCTTAATGGAGAGACTTATAAGCCAAGCGCAACTATCGCTACATTAGGCTTGGGATACAAGTTTTGATAGTGTAATTTTTTCCCACCCTTAATTTATTTAAGCCACCTCATTTTTGGGATGGCTTTTTTATTTTTGACAACAATCATGACGTATGTACGCAAACAGACTCAGATATTTACGTACTCACTCTATATTGATTCGTGAGCCATTTTTGACTTACATAAATAGAGAACTCTCTATTTATATCTTTAGGAGAAATACATGACACTCGAACAAAAAACCAATTCAGCTGCTGCTCCAACAACCGCTCATCAGAACCATGTAAAAGCTGCTGAACATTGTGATGCTGCTTCTGCTGCTCATAAAGAAGCTGCTAAGCATGCTGAAGCTGGTGATGCTAAGCATGCTGGATATCACGCTGCGGTAGCCCAAGGCCATACTATTCAAGCTAATGAACATAGTGAAATTGCTTGCAAGAAAACGGCTGAAGCCGCCCATGCTGTTAAGCATTAAGCCTTAATAGAAGCAAGAAGTTAACCTTTATCTTATTAATAAAGGTTATTATTCTTATAAATGTTAGGCCCACCTGCATTTTGGTGGGCTTTTTCATTGTCTAAGCATGCTTTATGTTCGTCATAGTACATACTTAAATTATCTTAGCTAATATATTTGAGATGCCTCAAGCTTATAACTACTATCTAGATATATACATGGAAACAAATGCGCTTAAAGATCAAAACTATCTCTTTCACTCAATTCCTTACGAGGAATGGAATAGACTACTTCCGATGATTGAGCCCATAGATCTTCCTCTTGGGAAGGTCTTATATGAACCAGGCATGAAAATGAGTCATGTTTACTTTCCTACGACGGCAATTGTTTCTCTCTTATATGCCTTGGAGAATGGATCTTCAGCTGAAATTGCCGTTGTTGGCAACGAAGGAATCGTAGGAATCTCCATCTTTATGGGTGGTGAATCTACTTCTAGCAGAGCAGTTGTTCAAAGTGCAGGCAAAGGTTGCTGAATTAAGTCAAGCGTGGTCTTGGCTGAATTTAATCGAGGCGGCCCCTTATTACATCTACTTTTACGATATACCCAGGCGCTCATTACACAGATGTCACAAACTGCTGTTTGCAACCGCCATCACACCTTAGATCAGCAATTTTGTCGTTGGCTATTGTTGAGTCTTGATCGTCTTTCAAGCAATGAACTTGTAATGACACAAGAACTGATTGCTAACATGTTGGGTGTGCGTAGAGAGGGTGTTACAGAGGCCGCCCTGAAAGTTCAGAAGGCCGGTTTTATTAAATACGCACGTGGACATATCACCATCTTAGATCGTGTAGGTCTAGAAAATCGAACTTGCGAATGTTACCAAGTGGTGAAAGATGAATATGCTCGCTTACTTCCAGAAAAATTAGCTATTTAGTTCGATTTCAGACAGACAAGCAGTTCGCGGCACTTAATACTGCAACTGGGATAGCTTTCACTGTAGTCATTTGACCCCTATTGCCCAAGCAAGGGTTGTCCATATAACCCTAGAGGCAAACAAATGAATAAGAATTTCCTCATTAATTCACTGCCAAATAAACTTCGGGAATCATTGCTTTCAAAGGCTGAGTTCATTGAGATAACACTCTCTCAAATGATCTGTGCGTCAAGTACAAGGATCGAGCATTTATATTTTCCAGTAGATGGATTTATTTCGATTCTCCAAAGTATCGATAAGCACC
>CANBYN010000053.1 GCA_947373615.1 Burkholderiaceae bacterium
TGAGCATTGGATATTATGGGTCTTATAAATAAGACAAAAATTAGAAGACAAATATGATGAGCCTGCAAATAAAAAGACGGCAGTTATTGAAGGCGTTGGCTATTGCCACTGCAACGATGTCAGTCTCAAATAGACCTTGGGCTCAAGTCAAATTTGAAAGCAATCCGTTTATTCTGGGTGTTGCAAGTGGATCGCCAACCGCTAATTCCATCGTTCTTTGGTCTAGATTGATTGATTCTGGGATTTTCGGATCAAGATTGCAGAACGAACCTATAGAAGTTAAGTGGGAAATTGCGGAGGATGCTGAATTTAAAAAAATTATTAAGGTCGGCATCTCCATGGCGCTTCCGGAATTGGCACATTCTGTTCATGCAGAAATTGACCAATTACCTGCTAATAAATGGTTCTATTACCGCTTTCTTTGTGGAGGCTCGGTAAGTCCTGTTGGTAAAACTAGAACACTACCGGCTGCCAATGAATTTGTTAAGAATCTGAAGTTTGCATATGCTTCATGCCAGAATTATGAACACGGATATTACACGGCATATAAATATATGGCTAAAGAGAATTTAGATTTAGTCATGTTTTTAGGTGACTACATTTACGAATATGGTCGTGGACGTAACGGTGTAAGAGCGCATGATAGCGGCACTTTAATTTCACTAGATGATTATCGTAAAAGGTATGCACTTTATAAAAAAGACAAATATTTACAAGATATGCATGCTGCGTGCCCATGGTTAATGACCTGGGATGATCATGAGGTACAAAATGACTATGCAGGCTTAAATCCAGGGACATTTGGTCCATATGTGTCAGATTTTTTTAAAAGACGAGCCTCTGCGTACCAAGCCTACTATGAACATATGCCGATTCGCTCATCAGCATTAATCGATGGAATTGATGGTTTGTTAAAGGGGGCTGAACTGCGACTTTATGGCAATTTCAGATATGGAAAATTAGCGAACATTCGTATTCTTGATGATCGTCAATATCGGGATCCCGAAGTCTGCTCTCCAGCAGGTATAGGTTCATCAGTTTTTGATCCCGCCACCTGTCCAGACCTTGGTAATACAGCTAGAACTATTTTAGGGGTTGAGCAGGAACGATGGTTGTCTAAAAATCTTGGGGACGCCAAAGAAAATATATGGAATGTTTTTGGTCAACCAACACTATTTGGTCAAAGATATTTTCCTGGCGGAGTTAAGATTTGGAATGATGGTTGGGATGGTTTTCCAGCTGCAAGAAATCGATTGATACAACAATTGGTAGAGAATAAATTAGAAAATCTTGTAGTTTTTGGAGGGGATCTTCATGAAAATTGGGTTGGCTATATTAAGACTGATTACGACAAACCTGATAGCCCTATTATCGGCGTAGAGTTTTGTGGTACTAGCATAACCTCAAGAAGCGAGGGAGCTAATGATGTAGCTCAACGCTTAGCAAGGAACCCACATTTTGTATTTACTGAAGGCAGTATGAAGGGTTATGGGGTAGCTGAATTCACTACCAATGCTCTAACGGTTACGCTAAGGGTGCTAGATGATGTTCTTAAAGAGGATGCAGTAATTCAATCACTTGCGCAATTTAAGGTTGATGTAGGTTCCAATAAAATTCAAAGGAATTACTAGTTTCTAAGAATTATCTAAGCAACCCCACAGTGAATTTAATAATGTGACTATCTGCTTCGGGTTGATAAGTGCCTGAGCGATTATCAAGACAGATGTCCAAAATCGACTACTTTGAGACATAGGAGAAATATGTTTTAACTAATATTATTTAGTCAAAGCGACATTCATAAAATTAATTTAACCTTAAAGCTTTGAAGATGCGAATAGCAGATATGTACGTTGCCGCACTGAAAATAAGTGATCATTAAAGTAGCATAAACCAATGCGTCTGCAATAAATTTTGTGCCAGATATTTTTTGTTTACTTGGCGAAAGAGGATCCCATGAATGCAGTAATTTCTGTCAGTATTGTTACCCTCGTGAACAAGGCCTCACTGAGGATATGGACATGGCGCATAAGAACGTCCTCGAATAATCTAGCGTAAATTAATTGATAACTCGTACCATTTGGAAACACTGATGCCTCAGTCCGTCAAGCTCGTTTCAATTGCAACAGCCGTTCCCCCTTATGGAATAGAGCAGCGAGATGTCGCTACCGCCATTCGGAATGGATTCTCAGCGAGATACGCAGGTTTTGAACGCCTCTTTGCTGTATTTGAACGTTCGGGCATTCTAAAACGCTATGCGGTGTGTCCGCTGGAATGGTATTTTGAACCGCTAGGCTGGCCAGAACGCAGCCAAGCTTATATCGAAGGGGGCGTTCAGCTATTTATCGATGCGGCTACTAAAGCCTTGAAGAATGCGGGAGTGCGCGCAGACGAGGTAGATACGGTTGTCACCATTTCATCTACTGGGATCGCCACACCAAGTCTTGATGCTCGGGCGTCTGTCCGCATTGGATTTCGTGATGATATCGAGCGAATCCCTGTTTTTGGTCTAGGTTGCGCAGGTGGTGTCTCAGGCCTATCTATCGCATCGCGCCTAGCTCAATCCCGTCCAGGAAGCGTCGTATTATTGGTTGCGATTGAATTATGCACTCTTGCCTTTCGGCTTGACGTCCTGACCAAAGCTAATATTGTCGCCACGGCCCTATTTGGTGACGGAGCTGCTGCCTGTGTGTTGCGCGTGGGCGTGACAGGACTTGCTGAAATCGAAATGAGTGGTCAACATATTTGGCCTGAAACATTGGACATTATGGGCTGGACCGTTGACCCACAAGGATTTGGAGTCATTTTTGATCGGGATATTCCTCCTTTTGCCGAAGCTAATATGGCTCCTGCTCTGACTAATATTCTTGCTCGTAACAACTTAGAATTTGAGGATATTGACAGGTTTGCCTTTCATCCTGGCGGAGCGAAGGTTGTACAAGCCCTAGAACGAGCTTTTTCTTTGGGGTACGGAACACTCGATCAAGAACGCGCCATCCTCTGCGAATACGGCAATATGTCAGCACCTACAGCTTTGTTTGTTCTCGAGCGCATCATTCAATCAGGTCTACCTCAACGCACGTTGCTTACAGCAATGGGGCCAGGTTTTACCGTAAGCTGCGTTTCCCTAAAGGCCGTAGCTTGACCGCCGCTCACCTTCTTTTAATATTCGTAACTACAGAACGACTGGCAGAGCTCTGGCTATCTAATCGCAATACCAAGTTGTTACTGGAAAATGGGGCATTCGAGGTTTCGCCGGGGCACTATCCTTTTATTGTCCTGCTCCACGCTCTGTGGCTAGCTGGCTTGTGGTATCTCGGATGGAACCAACCCCTCAATCTATTCTGGCTGTTTTTTTTCCTAGCATTGCAAATTTCTCGCGTTTGGGTTCTGGCGACTCTTGGAAAACGTTGGACCACTCGGATTATTGTCATGCCTGGATCCCCGCTTGTAGCAACCGGACCATATCGCTATCTTCAGCACCCCAATTATTTAATCGTAGTAGGCGAAATTGCATCCTTACCATTATGTTTTGGGTTAGGGTGGTATTGCGTCCTCTTTTCAGTTGCGAACTTTGCCCTTTTAGCTATTCGTTTGAGAGCAGAAAATGGAGCGTTGGCAGGGTTACGCAAGACCGCAATCACTGATCAGTTTTGAAAATGACGACAATCATTTGAGGTTACGTTGGTTTTGCAGCCTTATATAAAGGTATACGCATGAATATCCTTAAGTTAACTGAAGCTACTCTTTGGAGTAGTTTTTACGTTGTGACTACTTATTTAACTGCCCAATCTTCTGGGAATCTAGGTTCACCCAAGCTATAAACTTTGTCATATTTAAAAGTCACATATCCATGATATGGATAGTGCCAAGTTGCTAAATTGCCACCAGTAACCTTTGTAATAGGCTCCCCAATTGTGCTTTTGATTTCATCGACTGTGTAACCTTTAGTTAAGGATTTCCACTTTATTGGCGATTTCCACCCATCGTTAATTGTTGGGGCTTTTGGTGCATCAGCAGAGATTTTTTGAGCTTTTGGCGCATCAGCAGAGACGCTTTGAGCCGCTTCAAATTTTGACTTTGGAGCACAGAAGTAACCACCTGCAGGGAAAGGTTTTCCATCCAATCCCTCAGCATTTGGGTGATAACCAATCGCTTCATATTGCATATCTTTTGTGTTGAGAGTGGTGCAGGTAGCCTCACCATTGACTGCAAGGTCGGCAGGCACAGGACCAAAAGCGGACGGCTCATCCCATGAGACGCTATTATCAGTCGGGTTTAAAACCAGTTTAGGGGGTATCACTCCGGGCTCTGATCCAACAGTTGGGTCAGTGACACAAGCAGTCAATAAACAAGCAAAAGCAAATCCAAATAGATAATGTGGGATGGAAGTTGCATTTGGCGTATTTAATTGTTTAGTCATAAAGTCCTTGGCGAATGATTATTACTTTCAGATATATTATCTTGCCGATAGCCATTAAGGCATTGAAAGCCGCAAATTTACTAGATAAGCTTAATTTTTATGTAGTATAGCTTCGATAAAAACTAATTCTGAGCACAACATAGCGCCAATTAAACCAATTTGTCCGTCTACCCCTAGTAAGAAGCCTTTTAATTTTCAAAATGCTAAAACGCGCTCACCGCCCCGTCACTTCGCGGGTCCCATCCACCCCGAAGTGTTCCCGAGGTTTCGCGAATGATGCAACCTGCGTGCCCGACGGTTTCATCTAAAGCATCAAGCATTTCAATCTCATGACCTCTTGCGTGGAGTTCTTTGGCGACCCAAGGGCTAAAGCGAGACTCCAGCTTAAGACTATCGCTTGTTTGGCCCCATGTGCGCCCAAGCAACCAACGTGGGCGGCTAATAGCATCTTGTGGGTCTAAGCCATAAGTGGCAGTGCGCGTAAAGACTGCGCATTGTGTTTGAGGTTGCCCATCTCCACCCATCGTGCCGTATACCATTGAGCGCCCATCTTTGAATAAGGCTAGTGCGGGATTTAAAGTGTGGAATGGTTTGCGATAAGGCTCTAAATGATTGAGTGCCTTTGGATCTAGTGAAAAACTGCACCCGCGATTTTGCCAGTTAACACCTGAAGTGGGAAGCGCAATGCCTGCTCCAAATTCGTGATAGATACTTTGGATGAAAGAAACACAATTTCCATCACCATCAATGACGCCCATCCAAATCGTGTCAGCGGGACCTTTTCCTTGGCCCCAAGGAAGCGCTTTCTCAGGATCAATATTTTTTGCTAGTTTTTTCAAAAAAGCAGGGGCTAAGAATGATTGCGCATTGCGTTTCATGTACGCAGGATCTGTTACAAATTGATCGCGAACTTTAAAGGCTTGCTTAGTGGCTTCTACACAATGGTGAACATATTCTGCGCTATCAACTTTAAAACGTTTCAGATTTAGCTGATCCAAAATACCAATAATCATTAGGGAGACAACGCCTTGTGTCGGCGGAGTCATGTTGTAGACATTGCCTATGCTGTGTTTCAGCTCAAGGGGGTCAATCAGTTTTGCATGATGACGGCGAAGGTCATCCAACCTTAAGGGGCTACCTAATTCAGTTAATTCTTTTGCTAGCGACTCAGCCAACGCACCGCGATAATAATCCTCAGTGCCTTTTCTCGCAATCTGACGCAAGGTCTTAGCAAGGCGCTCTTGTTTAAAGATGCTGCCGATAACGGGTGCTTTGCCATCGACTAAGAATGTTTCGGAAAATCCAGGAATTGGGCTGAGCTCATCTCGCTTTTTTGCCGTAAGACTGGATTGACTAAAGGTGACGGGCATTCCCGCTTCGGCATAGTGAATTGCATCAGCCAGCAGTCTCGATAGTGGCAGTTTGCCACCCAAGCCTTGTTTAGAAAGTTGGTGTGCGGCGCCCCAACCAGAAATCGTTCCAGCAACCGTATTGGCTGCTACGGCCCCTCGAAAAGGGATTGCTTTGGTGATGCCGCGTTCTGCATACCACTGCTTTGTGGCAAGTCCTGCAGCTGCGCCGCAAGCATCAATTCCGCCCATTGCTTTTCCAGGTGAATGAATGACCCAAAAGGAATCGCCGCCAATGGAATTCATATGGGGGTAGACCACCGCAATAGTGGCAGCTGCTGCGACCATGGCTTCTAGTGCGTTACCACCTTCTCGAAGAACGGCTAAGGCTGATTCTGATGCTAGAGAGTGTGGCGCAACCGCCATCCCTCTTATTCCCCACTTTGGTTGCATGATTGTTGTCCAGGTAAATAATTAGTTTTGTTATGACTCCATTGTAGGGCTAGCTTAGATATTGCTTTTAATGGATATGCACAGTTTTGGTTGCCCAACGGGTAATGCATGATGGATTAACTAAACTTCAAAGAAAGCTAGTTTTTGGGAGCGTGGCAAACGCTTTAAACGAAGCTCTGCTTTAGAGGCTTCTGACCGATCTGGGTGCTCTTGGGTTGCTAAAAGAATGACGGGTCTGCGAGATCTGGTATAGCGCGCACCTTGCCCAGTATTGTGGGCTCCTAGACGATGTTCTAGGCGGTTGGTAATACCCGCATAAAAGCTGCCGTCAGAGCATTCGAGGAGATAAACAAGCCAGGTCAAAATAGAGGAAATTCGCGCTAAAAGTGGGCTAGATGCTTGAAATTATTAATATTGCCCTTATATTCTATAGATAGATATAGATGGAGTTGATGGGGTATAACAATGAGAATAGATAAATTAACAACCAAATTTCAACAGGCTTTGAACGAAGCCCAAAGTCTCGCATTAGCGAAAGACAATCAATATATTGAACCAGCCCATTTATTGCTAGCCATGCTTCGTGATTCAGATGGCGGGGCTAAGAGTTTGCTTACCAGGGCTGGAGTCAATATTCCAGGACTTGAAAAAGGGGTAGAAAAACTCATTAGCAATTTGCCAGAAGTGCAGGGCACGAGTGGGGAAGTTCAAGTTGGTCGTGATTTAAGTAATTGGCTCAACTTATGTGAAAAAGAAGCCAATAAGCGCAATGATCAATTTATCGCTGGCGAGTTGTTCTTGCTAGTGGTGGCTGATGACAAAGGTGAGCTTGGCAAAGTCGCTCGTGAGAATGGATTAAATCGTAAATCATTAGAAGCGGCTATTGATATGGTACGCGGAGGAGAGTCAGTGAATAGTGCAGATGCCGAAGGTCAACGTGAAGCCTTAAAAAAATACACGGTGGATTTAACTGAGCGCGCACGTGCAGGAAAGTTAGATCCGGTCATTGGTCGTGATGATGAGATTCGTCGCACGATTCAGATTTTGCAACGTCGTGGCAAAAATAACCCGGTGCTCATTGGTGAGCCTGGTGTGGGTAAGACCGCCATCGTTGAAGGTTTAGCACAGCGTATTGTAAATGGCGAAGTTCCAGAAACGTTGAAAAACAAGCGCGTGCTCGTCTTGGATATGGCATTACTATTGGCTGGTGCTAAGTATCGTGGCGAATTTGAAGAGCGTTTAAAGGCAGTGCTAAGTGACGTAGCGAAAGACGAAGGCCAAACCATTATCTTTATCGACGAGATTCACACCATGGTTGGTGCTGGCAAGGGCGATGGTGCAATGGATGCCGGGAATATGCTTAAGCCAGCGTTGGCACGGGGTGAATTGCATTGCATCGGCGCAACTACTTTGGATGAATATCGCAAGTACATTGAGAAAGATCCTGCGTTAGAGCGACGCTTCCAAAAAGTCATGGTGGAAGAACCTAGTGTTGAGGCGACCATTGCGATCTTGCGTGGACTGCAAGAGCGTTATGAACTTCATCACGGAATTGAAATTACCGATCCAGCGATTGTTGCCGCTGCCGAACTCTCGCACCGTTACATTACTGATCGCTTCTTGCCGGACAAGGCGATTGATTTGATCGACGAGGCGGGCTCTCGCATTCGGATGGAGATCGACTCTAAGCCAGAGGTAATGGATAAGTTAGACCGTCGTCTGATTCAACTCAAAATTGAGCGTGAAGCAGTTAAGAAAGAAAAAGATGAGGCCTCCCAAAAGCGCTTGGGCTTGATTGAAGATGAGATTAAGCGCCTTGGTGCTGAGTATGCTGACTTGGATGAAATCTGGAAGGCAGAAAAAGGTGCTGTATTAGGCGCAGCCAATCTGAAAGAAGAGATTGAAAAAGTACGCACAGAGATTACCAAGTTGCAACGTGAAGGCAAACTAGAAAAAGTAGCCGAGCTGCAATATGGCAAATTGCCTGAGCTTGAGGCCAAGCTCAAGTCTGCCGCCGCAGCGGAAGCGAAGGGCGATAAAAATGGTGTCGTGAAGAACAAGCTTCTTCGCACTCAAGTGGGTGCAGAAGAAATTGCAGAGGTTGTTTCTCGCGCTACTGGTATTCCCGTGTCCAAAATGATGCAAGGCGAACGCGACAAGCTTCTCAAGATGGAAGAGCTATTGCATAAGCGTGTCGTTGGTCAGGAAGAAGCTATTCGTGCAGTGTCAGATGCCATTCGTCGTTCACGCGCGGGTTTGGCCGAAGAGAATCGTCCTTATGGATCCTTCTTATTCCTTGGACCTACAGGTGTTGGTAAGACTGAGCTGTGTAAAGCATTAGCAGGCTTCTTGTTTGATAGTGAAGACCACCTCATCCGGATCGATATGAGCGAGTTCATGGAGAAACATAGTGTTGCTCGATTGATTGGCGCGCCTCCAGGCTATGTTGGTTACGAAGAAGGTGGTTATCTCACTGAGCAAGTACGCCGTCATCCATATAGCGTCATTCTCTTTGATGAAATCGAAAAGGCTCATCCAGATGTCTTTAACGTGCTTTTGCAGGTGCTAGATGATGGTCGCTTGACCGATGGTCAGGGTCGCACCGTCGACTTTAAGAACACCGTGATTGTGATGACTAGCAACATTGGCTCTCATTTGATTCAGTCGATGACAGATAAGAAGCAATCGGAAATTAAAGAGGCTGTGTTTGAAGAGTTGAAGAATCATTTCCGCCCAGAGTTCCTCAACCGAATTGACGAAATTGTGGTCTTCCATGGTTTGGATAAAGACAATATTGCAAATATCGCCAAGATCTTGCTTAAGAACTTGTCTGATCGCTTGGCAAAAGTAGATATGCAGCTCGATGTTAGTGATGCCGCTCTGAGTAAGATTGCTGAAGTCGGTTTTGATCCAATCTTTGGGGCTAGACCACTGAAGCGTGCTATTCAGCAGCACATTGAGAATCCTGTCTCTAAGATGATTCTTGAGGGCAAGTTTGGACCTAAGGACGTAGTGCCTGTAGATGTCGATAAAAAAGGTGACTTTAGCTTTACTCGCCAGGTTCACTAGCAGTAAGCGTAATTCAGCAGGATTATTCCTGCGCTAGTAAACTCGGTACATGACTGTTGCGCTTACTAGGCGTGCCAGTGATGTCCGGGTTATTGGTCTTATTAGCCTGGCTCACGGCAGCTCCCATTTCTTTCATTTAATTCTGCCTCCCATGTTCCCATGGTTGAAGGCAGAGTTTGGCTTTAACTATGCCGAACTGGGTTTGTTGATGACCATCTTCTTTGTGGTCTCTTGCCTTGTGCAGGCATCCTCGGGATTTTTGGTTGACCGCATTGGAGCCCGCCCAGTGCTCTTT
>CANBYN010000054.1 GCA_947373615.1 Burkholderiaceae bacterium
TAATCGAACGATGTATTTGACATGCTTGTTAGTGTTTTCTTAATCCCAAAATTTCACGTGCTTGCGCTGGAGTTGCAACTGTTCGATTGTATGTTGGCGCCATTTCAGCAAGGCGTGCCACAAGCTCAGCATTATCTTTTGCTGCACGAGTTTTATCGACGCGCGTATTGTCTTCAAGACCCGTTCTCACATGACCGCCTAACTCTAGGGTCCATTCATTCACTGTCAATTGGTGACGTGCAATTCCGGCTGCGGTCCATGTTGCATCAGGCATTACCGCTTTTAATTCTGAAATGAGAAATTCTAAAATAGAGCGTCTTGACGGCATTGCATTGGGAATACCCATGACAAACTGCACATGCGCTGGCGCTTTTAGGAGGCCGCGCTCAATGAGGTTTGCTGTGTTGTAGAGCATTGCTAAGTCAAATACCTCTACTTCCGGCTTAATGTCATATTTAAGCATCTCACTTGCGAGCCCATCTACAAATTCAGGCGGGTTTTCATAGATGCCAGTGGGGAAGTTGACTGAGCCGGTTGCTAGGGAGGCCATATCAGGTCTGTGAAATAACATGCCACCACGGGCTGATTGATCACGGCCACGACCACCAGTAGAAAATTGAATAATCATTCCCGGGCAATGTTTCTGTATGCCTTCTTGTACTGCTGCATACAAATCAGGATTTGAGCTTGGAGTTTCGTCTGGGTTGCGTACATGAATATGTGCAAGAGAAGCGCCTGCTTCAAAGGCCTTATGAGTTTCTTCGATTTGCTCGGTGGTAGTCACCGGCAAGCCTGGGCAATCTTTTTTCCGGGGAATCGCCCCGGTTATTGCTACTGTGATGATTACAGGTGTGTTCATATATGTCCAAGAATTTAATGACTTGTTTCAGATAAGCTGCTTTGGATATCTTGTGCGGCGCGTTTTAAAGGATCGATATAAAAATTAATAGATTTTTCTTGCATGCGAGAGGCGGGGCCATGAGCGGTTATTGTGGCAAAAGTTTTTTGTTTGGAGTTATTAACTGGAACTGCAATTCCAATAAATCCCTCTAGAAAGCCTGATTCATCTAGGGCGTAGCCGTTTTGACGAATTACATCCAGTTCAGAAAATAGTTCGTCATAACTTGTAATAGTTTTGGGCGTGTAAGTCTCGAATGGTTCATTGCCAAGTGAGCGTTGAACTTGCAATTCAGTCATGCCAGAGAGAAATAACTTCCCGCTTGCAGTGCAGTGAAGTGGTACACGCATGCCAAGGTCTATGTGAAGACGAATAGGCGCACTTGTTTCAATGCGATCAAGATACATCACCTTGTTGCCATCCAAGATGTTGAAGTTACAGGTTTCACCAATTTCTTCGACAAGGCGCTTCATTACTGCTACACGTTGTGAACGAATGGAATCTACGGAGAGAATATTGATCCCTAGGATTCTCAGTTTTGCGCTAGGTTGAAAACGCCTACCATTAGGGTCGCGTTCAATAAATCCTTGCGCAACTAATGTGTTTAGTAATCTAAATGCAGTCGGTTTGGCTAGGTTGGTGCCAGTGGAAATTGCCTCAAGGGTGAGCGGTAATTCTGATTGTGCAATCGTCTCCAGAATGAGCAACACCTTTTCCGCCATGCTGGATTTGGCGGATTCTTCCAAGATTTCTGCTGGAGGGGTAATGCGGGAGAGCTTTTGTGGCATTTATTAAAGATTTTTTGAAAATATTTGCGTTTTTAAGTGTTTACCCTTAAATCATTTCATCTGATGATACTTTAAATTCCATTAGAGAAAATATTAACTAAAAATACGAGACAGTGCAAACAAAAAAGAAAGTCGCCCCAAAAGCGAAAGCAAGTTCAAAGACTTCAAAAAAAGTCCCAGCAGCAAAAGCTGCGGCTAAAGTGAAGATTCCTCCTGAGTTCACGATGAAACAGGTGAAGGAGATTGTTGCCCTCATTAAAGATGCGGGCACGTTCACCACTTTTGGTTATAAAACCGAAGAATTTGAAATTGAGATTTCAGTAGGCGCGTCAAGCACTGCTTCTCCGAATCCTTACGCGGCACCTCTAGCAGCTGCATCTGCCCCAATGAATGCGGTCACCCCCACTCCTCGTGTCGCACTAACTGTCTCAGCTACAGAGCGAGTCATTATGAGTCCAATGATTGGTACTTTTTATCGCAGACCTAGCCCTAGTTCTCCACCTTTTGTAGAAGTGGGTGATAGTGTTACCCCTACTACAGATGTATGCATTGTTGAGGTGATGAAGTTGCTCAACACCATTCCCGCTGAATGCATTGGTAAAGTCTCACGAATTTTGGTAGAGGACGGCGCAACGATAGAGGTTGGGCAGGCATTAATGGTAATTGAGCTTGCGTGATGACTAAGAAGAAGCCATTTCAAATGATCGATGTCACTTTACGTGATGCGCATCAGTGCCTTTGGTCTACTCGCATGACTACGCCCCATATGTATCCAGCCTTAGCGGATATTGATCAGGCGGGTTATGGCTACATCAATATCTTGGGTGGCGCTGTTTTTGATGTCATGGTGCGATTCTTGCGTGAGGATCCCTGGAAGCGTATGGAGTTTTTAAGTAAGCAATTGAGCACTCCCACAGACGCGCTAACTCGTGGCCAAAGTATTTATACATTTGAATTATTTCCAGATGATGTTGTTGAACTCAATGTGGAGTTGCTGGCTCAGTCTGGCGTGAAAGTGCTTACGGTTTACGATGCACTGAACGATAACCGTAACATTGAGTCCTCAGTTAAGGCCGGCAAGAAGCATGGCATGCTAATTAATGCAATGCTGACTTATGCCTTGAGCCCAGTGCATGATGATGCTTACTTCATTGCACGTACCCATGAGTTAGTGAAATTGGGAGTAGATTTTATTTCAGTAAAAGACCCCACTGGCCTACTCACGCCGGAACGAGCTGCAACGCTTTTCCCGGCAGTAGTTTCTGCGGCAGCTGGCATTCCGATCAAGTTACATTCGCATTGCCAATCGGGTTTAGCGCCATTGGTATATGAAGAGGCCATCAAGGCTGGCTTTGCTTATGGCTATGTTGCAACAGATTGCTTGGCAAATGGTGCCTCACTACCGTCAGTACTGGATGTATATGCTAGTGCACAGAAACTGGGACGAGCCCCAAAGATGAGTCATTCCGCTTTGCAAAAAGTGGATGAATACTTTGAGTGGATTTGTGTGCGGGATAATTTTTCTCGTGGAGAGAAGGCAAGTTATGACCCCGCTCTTTATGAGCATCAAATTCCTGGCGGGATGATTTCGAATTTGCGTGCTCAACTCGCCACTATGGGTATCTCTCATCGAGAAGCAGAGATTCTGGAGGAGACAGCCAGAGTTCGCGAGGATTTGGGGTATCCCATCCTTGTAAGTCCATTTGCACAATATATCGTGACTCAGGCTGTTCTGAACGTCATGCAAGGGGAGCGCTACAAAACCATTCCTGATGAAATTAAGCTCTACCTCAAGGGGCATTATGGGAAATTAGCAGGAACCCCTAGTGCGGAAGTTATGAATCGTGCAAATGTAGATTACGATGCCTCTCGTAGGCCTGGTGAGTTCATTGAGCCTGCATTACCAGTTTTGAGAAAAAAGTGGGGGCGATCTGTTAACAGGGAGCAACTCAGCTTGCATGCCTTCTATCCAGAGCATCTTGCTGTTGGGTTAAAAGATGGCGCTCAGCAAGCTTTGCAGCAGGGACCTGCTTTACAGCCCTTTACTGAGTTGGTTAAGTATTTAGTTATGAAAAATGAATATAAAAAAATTAGAACCAGATTGGGCGGTATAGAGTTAAGCTTCAGCAGTTAGTTTTTTGGCCTTTGCATTTGTATTTGGTACGAGAAATTTTATTCTTAAGGAGATCGTAATGAAACAATTTAGCGCATCACGTCGTATTTTTTCGGTGCTCGCTGTTGCAATGTTATCGGGCGCGCCAATGCTGTCTATGGCTCAAAACGCCACTAAATTTAACGACTACGGATGGCCGGAGGGCGCTGATGAAAAGGTTTCCGCTAAGTCTGTAGCATGGCTCAAAGAAAAAGGTTGGTGGCCACTTCAGATCGCATTTCAGCCTCCTTGGTCAGGTCAAAATACGATTAACTTAGTGATGGATAAAAAAGGCTTGTTAGCTAAGCGTGGTATTGAATCTAAGCTCCAAGCATTTCCATCTGGACCGGCCATTAATGAGGTGATTATTTCTGGTCGATTTCAGTTTGGTAATGGCGGTAACTTCCCATTTACTTCACTAATTGATAAAAATATTCCTGTTAAGACAATTGCGGTGATCAATACGAATTTGATGCATGCAGTTTTGGTCCCATTGGATTCCAAAATTAAATCATTTAAAGACTTCAAGGGATCAAATCCACCTGCAACTATTGGTATCGTGACTGGTTCTTCTGCAGAGTTTTATATCCAGGCTGCTGCAAAAGCAAATGGTATTGAGATTGGTAAAGACATCATCTTAAAAAACATGCCTCCAGGCGAGCAAATGGCAATGCCAAAAGGGATTGATGCGGTAGTGCCTTGGGACCCAACTCCAACCATTATGTCCAAAGAGCGTAAGAACGCCAGAATAATTAGTGATAGCTACCCCTATAATATTTACGAGGGAACTTTTTATGTCCGCCAAGAGGTGATTGATAATGCCCCAGACGTAGTGCAGGCGTTTACCGATGCGATTGCTGAGGCAACGCTATGGATTAGAAAGAATCCAGATGCTGCTGTAGATGTTATGCAAGAAGATCCAAATTTGAAGAACTACTCAAAAGAAATCTTGCGTCAGCAGATTACCGCTTACAACCTCTTGTATAAGCCTAATTATATTTATCCAATTCCAGTGTTCTGGGGTCGTGCAAATGAGCCAATCTATACCTGGCTCTATGAAAACAAGCGTATTCAGAACAAGCTAACGGGTATTGATTTTGCCCGTGCTGTGGATACTCGTTTTATGGACAAGACTTTTGAGAAATTAGGTTGGTCAACCATTACAAGGCCACCATTTTTGCCGGCTACCTGGTCCGCACCAATGGATAAAACGCCTTATCCAACATACATGAATCCATTGAACACCTCTAAACCACAGGCATTCCCAGAAAAAGGTGACCTTACTAGAGACTGGTCTTTTGACGGTAAGGTTTATAAAAAATAAAGCGCTATGCAAATAATTCATTTTTTCAAGCAATTTCGACGTCTAGCTTTATTGGTCATTTTGCTTGCTGCCTGGGAATACGCCAGTCGGTTTATTCTGGATAAAACAGAAGCCACCTTGCTACCCCCTCCTTCGGGGGTAGCGCAGGGTGGATTTGAATTAATGAAGTCCGGAGAAATCTGGAAACATTTGTTTGATAGTTTGTCTAGAGAGTTTGTAGCATTTTGTTATGCTTCTGTCGCTATCCCTTTGGGGATAGTGATGGGATGTTTCAAGTGGGTGAATGAACAAGTGGACCCGATTGTTGAAATCTTACGACCTATTCCACCGATTGCCTGGATTCCATTGAGTATTTTGTGGTTTGGTGTTGGCAATACTCAAAACCAGTTCATTATTTTCTTGGGCATTTTCTTTCCAATTCTTATTAATACAATTGATGCAGTAAAAAATGTGGAGCCGAATCTCATTCGAGCTGCGCGATGTCTTGGTGCCGGTTCTTGGGGTGTTATTACTCGTGTTATTTTGCGCGCTGCACTGCCTCAGATAGTTACCGGTATCCGTATTGGTCTAGGAGTGGGTTGGATGGCCTTAGTGGCGGCTGAATTGGTTGGGGCTAACTCTGGTCTGGGTTTCTTAATTAACGATGCTCGTACTGTTCTACGCACAGATTACATTTTGGTTGGCATGTTGGCTATCGGATTAATTGGTTTATGTTTAGATAGACTGATTCGATATACAGCGCAGAAACTGATGCCGTGGTCAAGAGCGCTAAATGCATAAGCAGTCTTGTTAATCGACTCATCATTCAAATAGATAATTCAATGCCAGCACTTAAAGTAGAACACATACGAAAAATTTATCCGTCAATGCACGCTAAAGGCCATGAGGTATTGGCTATTGACGATATTTCATTAGAGGTTCGCAAGAATGAGTTTTGTTCGATCTTGGGACATAGCGGGTGCGGGAAGACCACCTTGCTAAATTTGATTGCTGGCTTTGAAGTTCCAACGGCCGGTCGTATCGAGTGTGCTGGGAAAGTAGTTCAAGGTCCTGGCGCGGATCGCTCCATGGTATTTCAGGATTACGCACTTTTCCCTTGGTTGACTGTGTATGACAATATTGCTTTTGGTCTAAAAATTAAAGGCGCCAATACCGCAGAAATTAAGAAAATCGTAACTCGCTTTGCTGCACTTGTAGGCCTAAGCCAATTTATCAACCATTACCCCCATCAACTTTCCGGTGGTATGCGACAACGTGTATCGATCGCAAGAGCGCTGGTTGTTGATCCGACGGTCCTCTTGATGGACGAGCCTTTCGCTGCTTTGGATGCTCAAAATCGAGCCATGATGCAGGCTGAAATGATTCGGATATTGAATGAAGAAAGTAAAACAGTTGTATTGGTAACTCATAGCATTGAAGAAGCCATCAATCTCTCCGACGTCATCGTTGTAATGACCCGCCGTCCTGGAAGAGTAAAAGAGATTATTCGTGTTCCAGAGCCTCGCAGAATGATTGAAGATACTCCTGCATACCTTGAGGTACGTCGTCAAATTCGAGATCTGATCGCTGGTGAACATGATGTCAGCGAGGTCGTTTGATTCTTGAAAACCTAACTGCAATCAGTTTGTTGCTGTTTGCAGCAGTGTTTGGCGGTTTCATCAGAAGATTGAGTGGGTTTGGCGGGGCGCTCATTATGACGCCCCTTTTGATGTGGGTTTTCCCAATTCCTTTTTTGATTCCGATTGTGATGTGCTCCGAAGTTTTTGGGGGTGCATTGCTTTCTCGTCAATGGAAGGTGCATCAACTAGATCGCTCCCGACTTTGGCTTATGTTATTTTTTTCAGCAGTGTTTCTACCCATAGGTATCTGGCTGGGAAGATTCATTCCATTGGTGATGCTCAAGACAGCCACAAGTGCAATCATTCTATTTTTTGCGAGTTACTTACTGCTCAAACCCCATGTGGAATTAAACAGCTCTCGCGTTTTTGATGGTTTGGCAGGTAGTTTATCGGGTTTGTTATTGGGGGCGTGTGGAATTGGTGGACCACCAGCAGCTCTCTACCTCAATTCAACCAATCAAACCTTCGATAGAACGCGGTCTTTGCTATCCCATTTTGTTTCTGGCATTTCTGTATTTGCGATCGTTGCTGCAAGCTTGATGGGTGGGGGCATTGAGTGGCTTAACTACTTGGTATTAGCTATTCCAGCCTATTGGCTTGGCCTAAGGCTTGCGCAAAGGATTTTGGGGATTCATGCTGTTTCAGATAGGGCTTTAAAGAGACTCTGTTTGATGATTCTGATCGCTAATGCGGCCTTTAACCTACTGTTTCTTCTTATATTTAATTTGATATAAGCAAATGAAATATATATTCTTTTCATATATAAGAAAACATCCTATTATTTGAGCTCATTAGGCAAATATGATGGTGTAGGCTCAATAAGGGAGTTCGACATGGATTACACATTTGATAGTAAACAAGACTCAGTTGTTAAAGCAGTTTTGCAAAAAACAGAAAATACTTCTGCCTCATCCAAGGGCGCTGTTCAACCTGTGATTACCCAGGCTAGCAAACAAGTAAATGCAGAAGTGTATTTTCAAATAGAGGATTAATACCTCCAATGAAAGTTTTTGAATTAGCGAATAATTCAGCGTAACAAAAAACCGCCTCTTAGGCGGTTTTTTGTTCTTGAAATTTAGTGCTTAGGAGAATGAAGTTTCAAATTCTTCAGTTTTAATAGCGTTCATTAAAAAAGAATTTGCCTTTGAAAACTTTTTCTTTCTGCCACTTTGTCATGAGGGAATTTATCATGTTCGCGCAATAGGCTAATAATGGCTTGGGTATAATGTTCTCTGACAGGGGACATTTATACTCCTTGAAACTGATCTCGTTAAAAACACTGTATCAAGGTTGCTATATATTCGCAAGGAATATATATCGATAAATAAACTACTTTTGAGTATATTGATGTTCTACTATATATTGGGTTCTAAAAAATAAGTCACCTTAAGGTGGCTTACCCATTACCGAGTGAAGGCCTCCCGAATCATTCCCGCTGCAACCGTATGGTTGGTGGCTTCATCAATCAAGATGAATGCGCCAGTGCGTTGGGATTGATCAAATAAGTCAGCTACGATGGGTTTTTGCAACACAAAATCTATGCGACCAATCTCATTAGTGGTTAAAGGGTGAGTTTCAGTAGCATGCGACAGAGTTTGTACATCTAGGACCCGCTTAATCTTTTTCACTTTTGCACCAACAGTATTGGTGGTTTGGCGTAAAGTGTATTTGCGGCTCAGAGAAAGGGGCTCGCTATCTAACCAGCAAAGATCCGCAGAAATTTGTATGCTCAGTGTTGGCGGGGTTGCATCATCTGCGCCTACGAACAAGCAACCTCGGGATACATCGATATCTTCCGCTAGACAAATCGCTACAGCTTCACCCGTTTGCGCTGACTCCACCTCATTATTGAAACTAGTCTGATCGCGGTTGGATCGATTGCTTAAATAGATTTCGGCGACAGTGGCTTCGGTATTGCCTGGAAGCACTGTAATCTTCTGACCTTTGCGAATGCTGCCAGATTCAATTTGACCAAGATAGCCGCGGAAGTCATCAGAGGTGCTGCCATCTTGGCGAGCTACGTATTGAACAGGAAAGCGGAGCTCAGTCATCTCGGATTGAGGTCTGGTATCCAAGCCTTCTAACCATTCCAGTAAAGTGGGACCCTTGTACCAAGGGGTTTCTTTACTGGAGGTAACTACGTTCGCTCCAAGCAAGGCAGAAATTGGTAATAAAGTCGGCTTTGGCAAACCAATTTTTTTGGCTAAATCCTCAATAGCCATTTTGATCGTATTAAAGATTTTTTCATCATAGTTGAATAAATCCATTTTGTTTACTGCAAAGACGACATGACGCAAACCCAAGAGATGAACGATTGCAGCATGACGTTTTGTTTGCGCTAACAAAGTAGCTGGTGAAGTGTTTAATTCTACGCGGCTGGCATCAACCAAAATAACAGCTACATCCGATTGAGACGCTCCAGTGACTAGGTTGCGAGTGTATTGATCGTGACCAGGGGCATCGGCAACAATGAACTTGCGCTTCGGTGTCGAGAAGTAACGGTATGCCACATCAATAGTAATACCTTGCTCACGTTCGGCTTCCAATCCGTCAGTTAAGAGTGCAAGATCCACGCCCGCATCAGAGCAGATGATGCGGGCGTGCTTAGTCTTGGAGAGAGATTCTAGTTGATCAACCAATATAGACTTGGTGTCATAAAGTAGGCGGCCAATGAATGTGCTTTTGCCATCATCAACACTGCCTGCAGTAATGAAACGAACGACGTTTTGATGTTGAGT
>CANBYN010000055.1 GCA_947373615.1 Burkholderiaceae bacterium
TGCAAATCAGAATCGACTATTTCACTTTTATCCTCTCTGATTGCTCAAGGTACAACTCCAGAGCACCCTAAAGCAAGTCGATACATTGGTTTTCACTACAACCTCAATTATCAGGCAATAGAAAACGCCAAAGTACAGAAAGCTTCTGCTGTTCAATTATCCGCACTAGAAAAAATTCAAAAAAAGATGCTTTCAGAGGAAGCTCCTTCGGACATTCCGGGGATGCATTTTTCCTCCTACACCGAAGCCTATCAAGGGGTTGACGGAGATTTCCATGCCTTTACCAGAATCAACGAGGGTTCGATAGAAATTCTCGCCGGGGATGTCATGGGCAAGGGAATAGAGGCTGCACTTCTAGCGGCGGCCATTAAAAATAAATATCGAAAACTGACCTCAGAAAATTTGCTAAGCAATAAGGAGGGCAGCAATAGCGATGCGAGCATTACGAAGATCATCAATGAATTGCACAAATTAGTAACCCCAGAACTCATCTCTATCGATAGCTTTGTTACCTTATCTCTCATGAGAATCAACCGCAGTGAATTGACCATTGAGTATGCGAATGCTGGTCATACTCCGCTATTCATTGCCAAAGAGGATGGCAACCTCATCAGACTTGCTGGCGATAATATGCCACTTGGGGTAATGGAAACTGAAGTCTATAAAAGCGGAATCTACAAGCTTGATGTTGGTGACACTGTAATTGCGTATTCCGATGGCGTTACTGAGAGCTATGATACAAATGGGAATCTATATGGCGAAGAACGCATCGAAGCGATCCTCAGAGCCGGAACGGATAATAAGTATTCTCCAGCCATTATTATGGAAGCACTCCAAAGTGATCTTTTTAATTTCACTCAATCGCAACGTTGTACAGATGATCGCAGCGTCATCTTCATCAAAATCAATCCATTGCGCTCTCGCTCTCGAGGCCAAATCACCGAACGGCGCAACCTCACGTTTCTAGACTTTCCACTTGAGCTAGACAAACTATCAATACTTCGCAAAGAATTACAAAATCTATGCAGTGATCAGCCAGATGCCTTCACGCATTCTCTGATGATTGCAGCACAAGAGGCTGCAAGTAATATTATTCGACACTCCAAGAACTACGTAAGACATTCTAGATTGTTTGCTTCCATTCGGCGCACCACCTCGGGAATTGAGCTCGAACTTATGCATGCAGGCGAGCATTTCGATGCCCCTGAACACATAGAACCCGACTTTTCAGGTAATTCGGATGGGGGATTTGGGTTGTTTATCATTAATAAATCTGTTGATATGGTCATTTATCGGCAGCCAATGCCTGGCTTGTCTAGCACTTTTCTTCAAAAGCACTTTCCAATCGAATAGCCCAGTTGTTTAGGGAAAACCTTTAAGCCAAGGGGCTTCAAGGGTGATGATGTATTATTGGTGCCTATTGAGCAATGTTAGATGGGTACTAAAGCTAGATGCATATTGGAATTCTAGAGGACGATATAAGCCTACAGGGGCTTTATCATGACTGGCTATTACCTGAAAATTTCGGAATTACTTGCTACAGCACGTCTAATGAAATGACGTCCGCCTTAGAGTATCAAAAATTTGATCTTATTATCATCAATTGGACATCCTCCGACAGTGTCGGAATGTCCACGCTTAAATGGATTCGCGACAATTTAGGTTGGCAATTACCCATTATTGTCATTTCCTCAAGAGATTCAGAGCAAGACATTGTTAGTGCCTTTAAAGCCGGTGCTGATGACTATGTGGCGAAACCAGCAAAACAGTACGAAGTGATCGCCCGTATTCAAGCGCTTCTTCGTCGATCTGCCCCGCCAATGCCCAACAAAATCGGAAACTTTACAATCAAAGAAGAGGAGCGTTTGCTTACTCTCCATGATGAGGTAATTGAACTCACCCAAAAAGAGTTTGAATTAGCCTGCTATGTCTTAAGAAATACCGGAAAACTGCTTTCTAGGGTGCATCTTTTAGGCAAGATTTGGGGCTTAAATTCTGATGTTGATACACGGACCATTGATACTCACATGAGCCGCATTCGTAAAAAGCTTTTACTGACCAAAGAAAATGGCTGGAATATCATCCCCATCTATGGTTACGGCTACCGATTAGAGCAAGTTCAAAAACCGCTCATCAAACCCTAACAGAATCAAACGCTGAAAATGATGCGTAGCCCTTCTGCTACCAAGGCTTAGGTGGGCATGTTGCACCAGCGTCAGTATCTTTTAAAGCTTGACTCCAAATACTCCAAACCCGCCCACAAGTACGTTTTTTTGCTTCATCGCCACGTAACATCGCCCAGATGGAGCGCATTTTTTGCCATCCTCCCTCTAATCCAGCAATCAAATATACAGAGAGTAGGCCGTGATGCTTACGATAATACAAAGCACAACTACGCATACGCCACAACACGAGCTGAGAGCCAGAATCTGAAAATTCTAATTTTTTGATCGTTTTAGAAGATTCTCCACCCGTATGCTTCACGATAATATCAGGCCAATACCAAACCTCCCAGTCCGCCTCATGAAATCGAAAACAAAGATCAACCTCTTCGTAATATAAAAAGAATCGTTCATCAAAATAGCCAACGGTCTCTAGTGCACTTTTACGGATAAAAGCAAAGCAGCCCGGCACCCAATCTACTGAGACAGGTAAATCAGACTTGTCCCAAGTGCGATCAGCTCTCCCAAAAAAACGAGAATTTGGAAATCGATAGGCCAATCCAAACGTAACAAGCGCCTCATTGAGCAATGAAGGAAAAAGTCTAGCCGAAGGTTGAAGATCGCAATTGCGACCAATTAATTTTGCTCCACCCATTCCAATTCGCGGATTGTCGTGCATCTTTTTGATAGACAAAGGAAGTGCTTCTGCGTCAATCAATGCATCTGGATTTAACAGCAAAATAAACTCACCCTTCGCGATTGCAAAGGCAACATTATTAGCAGCACCAAATCCTAAGTTTTCACCACTACGAATGAGTCGAATCCCCGGAAAATCCTTCTCCACCATATCGGCCGATCCATCTTCGGAGGCGTTATCGACCACAATAATTTCATGACTCACTTGAGCTGCTGATGCAAGCGTTTGAGATAAACATTCCCGCAATATTTCTCGCGTATTAAATGAAACGATTACTATACTGACATCGATTTTTGAACCATTCAAAATTTATGCTCCATGCCTTAAATAACCTTAATCAATAAATGCAATTTGTGACGGAAATCATTCAATAGAACATCCGAGTATGTATCTAAATATATTCCCGTTTGAACAACTGCGCTAGTCGCGAAACATTTTTTTGTAAATTATATTCAGCAATCACTCGGTATCGGCCAGCAAGCCCAATTTCCCGAACCATATCCTCATCTTCCATCAGCATTGCCAGCGCTTCAGTTAACTCCAAGACATCCGAAGGTGCAACCAACAGGCCATCCAATCCATCTCGAATGAGTTCGGGTATGCCAGTAATCCTAGTGCTAATACAAGGAATGCCAGCTGCCATAGCCTCCATTAATGCAACAGGAATTCCCTCGGCGAAACTTGGCAATACAAACACATCACTTCGGGCAAGCTGATCCAAAACGCCTACCTCATTTTGAGCGCCCATCATTTCGACGCGACTATTAAGTTGATTATCCTTAATAAACTGCTTGAGGGAGGCCTCATCAGGGCCCGTACCAATAATCACCACTCGAAAATCTTTTCCCAAGTCTCGTAATGCTACACAAGCCTCAAGCAAAATATGTTGGCCTTTAGCAGGAGTTAACCTACCAACACATAGTATCGTAAAAGGTCTTTTTTCTTGAACTCTAATCGAAGGATTAAACTTGGCAACATCCACACCCAAAGGGCAGATATGAAACTTTCCCCAATCCGAAATTGGGGATAACCGCATTAATTGACTGCGGGCATACTTACCAATGCACACTAAAAAATTGGCGGCTTGAATTTTTTCAATCAATTTTTGACCCGGCACATCATAGAACTCATCGGGTCCATGTACGGTAATAGAGAGCCTTACTGCGCTAAATGCCTTCAAAGACAATGCAATATTCGCTACTGCAGTAGCAAAATGAACATGCAAATGATTAATCTTTAGAGCCCTTAACCGACGATCAACCATCAACGCCTCTGTCCAGTAAAAAATTCCAAACACTGTACGCTTTAGATCGGAACTTCCATACTTCAGTGCATGGATGAAGCCTTTGAAATAGGCCTTAGGTCGCAGTAGGCCATGCAAATGTGCCGTGAGCGCACCCCAAATGCCGTGCGATTTTAGATAGTAAGTGGATAAATACTCGTGAACTTCAACCTCATTCATTTCCTGAACAGTGCGATCTGGCTGATTGACGGAAATACATTCGATCTCAAATCCCTCGGCCCGTAATCCCGTTACCTCGCGCAAGATAAAAGTGTGTGAAATCGCGGGGTAGCAATTTAACAAATAGGCAATACGATAAGGCCCTTCAGGAATTCTAACTTCAGAGGCCAAAGATGGATCTACCATCTCTATGCTATTGGCAGTCATTTAAATGATCCGTTGAACAATGAACGCTACGCATTCCCAAAACAATCCCACTCCAAATATCGAAAGTTGAGCCTTCGGCAACTAAGCCAAAAATAGACGTCAAAAAGGGTTTAAATATCATCATTGCAATCCAATAGGAGCAATCTCTTGCCGTTAATTAACAAGTTATTTAGATTAAAGCGCAACCAGACAACGAATTTGTGTCCAGAGTAATAAATTTTGTTAAATTTATAGTGAACGATGTATTTTAATATTAATAATCGGGTTTTTAACCAGGAAAATATCTTGGTCAGATTGCATAGAAAGCCCAAAAGAACTAAAGTTGCAATCCAATCGGTCATCTAAGTCATCAATCAAAGATAAAAACAAAAAAGAAAATAAAGTGAATTGTCTTTTAACGCACCACAGGACTGGGTTTTTCTTATGAATTCAAAGCTATTAAAACCTGCCTGGCATATCGATGATCGCTGAGATTATCCAACCAGCTATTCTGGAGTGGACTTTTGCGATTGAGAAAAGTAGCTACCCCAGAATACTTTTATCCATTGCCTATTTGACATGTTCAGGATTTGCTCTTGTTTGTCAATACATTGCTCGTAAAGATAATGTTGGTAATGCGCGTATATGGAAACTGGTAACAATTATTTGTTTTTGTGGATTCATAGATACCATTTTGCAGCCTGAAACATTTGTCACCGAAATGTTAAGAAATTGCGCCAAACTAAATAATTGGTACTTTGATCTTCGCGTTGAGCGTCAAGTACTTCAATTTTTCGTACTAGGAATTATCGTCATCGCTTCACTAAAAATTGCCAAGAATCTGAAAATTAAAGATGAAGCAATGAACAAGACTAATATTTTATTAGGTGTTGGAATATGTGTAATGATTGGCATGTTTATTCTTCGCCTATTATCATTTCACTACACTGATGCAGTTATTAGCTTCAGAGTGTTTTGGATTTCAATCGGAAGAGTAATTGATTTTGCTGGGATAGCCTGCACAAGCCTAGGCATTATGCGCTTCATGTTTCATAAAAATACTTAACACGGGCGGCAACAAGTTGGGGTTCAATGCTTGGATCAAAACCGCCCTCACGCCCCTCAATGAGACTAGCCCACGGATACTGTACGGTACTCTCTCTTAAATTAGAGACGCGCTTCTCTACCCTAGATACTGGCCTAGCAGGCACTCCTGCAACAACATCACCTTCAGCCACATCCCGATTAACTACTGAGCCTGCGGCGACAATTGCATTTGGACCTATAGTCACTCCGGGCAAAATGATCGCACCGTGTCCGATAAATACATTATCACGGATGTCAATTTTTCCTACCGCTTCAAGTTTGACTCCATATGCCCTCTCAAGCATGGCGGCAGACGCATCGTGACCAATTAAAGTGCAGTCAGATAGAATCACGTTATTGCCAATCCGCACATATGCTGGATCAGTCATCCTTACATCCAAATTAATTTGACAATGATCGCCTATGGAATAGACCACATGGTGTGCACGCAAAAGCTGGACATATTCCTCTCCTCTCGGACTATATTGACGAACATACAAGCGCTTGAACCATGCGTGTCGGCAGGCAAGATAAAAGAGGCAGCGTTTAAAGAGTTTCATAAAGTTCAGTCGCCCCCATCAAAACAGTGATTTAAAGTTGCATATTAGCGCTGAATATTTTGATTTAGCACCAGATTCAAAGAATGTTTTTCTATAGTAAATCATTGTGAGAAACTACTGAAATTGAGATGCTTTCAGAGCCAACTTATCCAAATCTTCCTTCAATAATGAGGGAATTGGAAGATTAAAAATTGTGCACATTGATTCAATCCTATACCGCCAGTCATGATGCATGAGCATGTTGTAAATATTAATTTTGCTTTGATGTGCCAATTGATCGACGTTTTCCAGCATATCCTTTAATTTATCAACCGCCTCAATCGGGTTAGCAGGAAGCTCAACGGTCGCATTAGGCCAACATAAAATATCCTCAGCCATACGTGATATTGGGCGATGACCTGCTACAACACAACCGGAAAGGAGGGATTCAAACCATCGACTTGTGACCATCATAGATCGCGGACGATCTCCTTGAGGCTCAACATACAAATGAAATGCGAGAGAAATTTTTGATCTATGCAATAGCTTAAAGAGCATACCGCGCTCTATATGAACATCGGGACCCACAATAGCGCCCAAGGGGGAATGAAGATACAAGTAAGGTGATGCGGCATCATGCATTTCCTTCTTCAGCGCATTTTGATAACTAGGAGGCATTCTGCCAAATCCAATAATATCAATGGATCGATCAATATAGTTTGTATTATTGGGAACCCACCTCAAGCAATCAGCGCCTTGGTACACATTAAAAACTTCAATCCCAAATTTGTCTTTTACTACTTCCATATCTTCATGAGCCGTAACGGTTACAGCGTCATAGGAAGAAGTTTCCCGTGGAAATCCGGCATAAAAATAAGAGTCTGTAATCCATGCAAAAATTTTCTTATACTTTTTTCTGCAATTGGGTATTGAATTGATGAGAACAAGATCAGTTGGGCCATGCGCAACCACAATTAATACGTCCCCCCCTTCCGTTTCAAGCGGTTTATATCGAGCTTTATTACTGGGGAGTAAGCGATCAATGAATGAGGGCTCGAGTAGTGTGGGGATGAGTAGATCCGCATTAAAGTAGTGAGCCAGTAACTCCGCAAATTCGTCAATTGCAACCCAGCCAACATGCGGCTTACTAAATCCCGCACAAAGAATAGATATTTTCATAAATAAGTTAATTTAAGTGGTTGGAGGCAATCAAGCAAATCGGTGATTGGGATTGGTGATCTGAGTTGTCGAGATTGGATTTACCATCTCACCCTGAGATATACGCAATGAACTCATTCTTCCGTGAGACAAAGCTAACCACAAGCGCTTATTCAAACTGA
Organism: Burkholderiaceae bacterium; assembly: GCA_947373615.1. Classification (GTDB taxonomy): domain Bacteria; phylum Pseudomonadota; class Gammaproteobacteria; order Burkholderiales; family Burkholderiaceae; genus Polynucleobacter. Next base: position 7,473 of record CANBYN010000055.1, read on the forward strand.
ATTTCACATCCCACCCACTTCTAATTTTTACTTGACTACACCAATTTATTAGATCACTAAACCCAAGTAGTGGCAATTGGGTTTCTTTCAAATCAATTTGAGATTCACGAACCATATTGGTTTTTCAACATACGAAGATAAGCTATTAAATGCTTAAAACCCCATAATTTGTCGTACCATTTATTTGCAAATACATCACTTCTTGAACTTCGTTGATGACCAATTGATGGCATTGAAATCAAGGTAGTAAATTGGGGGTTCTGATGGCGAAACATTGAATAAGCCCCATCCACGTGCATCGGGCCTCCAATTGGGTCCCCTGCTGGACGAATTAAACAGGCTTCCAAATAATCTCTTAGCGGCCTTAGGACACTCTTATTTAGGGCATAAAAAAATGTGGTCTGCAAGCCCTGATCTGTACTGGACCAATGAAAATGATCAGCTCCACTTGGCTCTGCAACGTGCCCAAAATAAGCAAACCCCCATTCCTTGCCTTTCAGAGCAGAACATATTTCATCTTGGATTTCTAGAAATCGAGCATCAAGGCACAGATCGTCTTCCATCACCAAAATATTCTCTAAATCATCCTTGATGGCTTCATTAATCAATTTCAAGTGACTCAGAAAGCAACCTCTTGCTCCAATACTGGGAAAGCCCTCTTCATGATCCGGTCGAATCGCCTCTAGGAACCTTACTTTATCGCCATCTATCGATATATTGAAGCGTTGAAGTTCTGCTTTAATTTCTCTCCTGCGGTCCAATCTATACGGCAAATTGACGATGTATACGCGATCAAATTGTTCAGTCAATTTCATGCTGGGAAGCCTCCACAAAAACAATCATTTTATTGCCGTCAGTCAAAGCGGTATCTGCTAAGTACTTATGGGCTGCCATTTATTAGTAATGCAGCCCAAAGAAAGTACACACATAAAAAATCATTTCAACTAAATAGGTTGATTGCTTGTGCAATACTTTCGTTTAAGCAACACCTGATTAGGTTCGCTGGGGGCTTAACTCATCAATCAATCCTTTTGTTTGCCTGATATTTGCACGACTGGAGGCGCCAAATACAATAGATTCAATATGATCCTGACGACAAATATACTCAATAGCCTGACGCGGTGGAATGGCTCCAGAGGCAAAAATCGACATAGCTACTGCCCGAAATTTCCGATGAGCAATGGCTTCTTGATATGCAGGTATTCCGCCACACATCCTAAATCCAATTTCATTAATATTGCTGCATACAATTGGATTTTCTACCCCAACGCTATCTAACGCATCAAGCATCATCGGAAGATTCATGGTGATATAACCAGGTTCAGCACCATAACGCTCTCGTACATGATCAGAAAACGCTCGCAACAAATCTTTAAAGCCCAAGCCTAAAATTAGATCTGCAATCACATTTTGGATGAAGATAACAGGAGTATTTAATCCATGAAACATTTTCATCTCTGCATCAATGAGTAGGCTCATAATCTTGGCAACATCTTTTTTTGCCAAAGCTACGCCTCCCGATAAGATAGCGCCAATTGCCCCATCTTTAGGCAGAAACATTTTTAAGGCCTCCATCATTCCATATTCAGTAACGGCATTTGCATATTTATGAGCATATGGCATACAGGGATAAAAACGATAGTCAGGGTAACGATCCATATTGGCACGAAAATAGTCGCAGACCTCTGCAATGCGCTCATGCGTTGTGCACATGAAAGTACGGATTCCTTCAGCATAAGCCGCATCCAATACATCAATGATGGCTTGTGTATCTTGAAAGCGCATCTGCTGAGAGCGAGCTTTTTCCTCAGACATGTGATTGACGCCAAAAAATTGATTGTCTCCAAACAATACCCGGTCCATCGGCATAAATTCTTTTATTTGATTCATAGTATCTCCTTACTACTGTTAG
>CANBYN010000056.1 GCA_947373615.1 Burkholderiaceae bacterium
CTGAAGGTTGCGTATACGGACTCAAAGGCATTAATTAATCCCAAACAATTGGGGCCGCATATTCTTACGCCACTTTGGCGCGCAACTTGCAGCAACTCACTTTCAAGTTCCTTGCCTTCTGGACCCATTTCACCAAAACCTGAACTAAAGACAATGGCAGCAAGCACTCCTTTTTTGCCCAACGCAACAATCGTCTCGCATACCTTCGAGGCAGGCAAAGCAATAATTGCCACGTCTGGAATGGTATCAATATCATCTAGTGAAGGATAACAAGGAAGCCCTGCGATTTCCGAATACTTTGGGTTGACTAGAAAAATTTTTCCTTGATACCCTTTTTCCAATAAGAATTTTAGGGGTCTACCATTAATCTTGGTTAACTGCTCTGATGCCCCCATGATGACAATAGATTGCGGCGATAGCATAGCTTTGATTGAATTGACAGCTTGAACTGGATTTACAACACTATTCACTAATTCCCCCTTTATGTATTAAAACGCGGATATTCCAGTTTGAGCTCTTCCCAATACAAGAGCATGTATATCATGCGTTCCCTCTAAGGTATTGACTGTTTCCATATTCATTAAATGTCGTATGACGTGATACTCGTCAGAGATGCCGTTGCCGCCATGAATATCTCTTGATGCCCTAGCTATCTCTAAGGCTTTGCCAGCACAATTTCTTTTTAATAAAGACAGCATTTCTGGTGTTGCTAGGCCTGAGTCCCGCAGCCTGCTTACATGCAAAGTGGACAATAACCCCAAGGAGATTTCTGTCTGCATATCTGCAAGCTTCTTTTGAATCAACTGATTCGCTGCCAGCGGCTTACCAAATTGAATTCGATCTAGGGAGTATTGACGCGCAGCATGCCAACAAAATTCAGCTGAGCCCATAGATCCCCAGCAAATTCCAAAACGAGCATTATTTAAACAAGCAAAGGGAGCCTTTAACCCACGGGCATTGGGCAATACGGATTCTTCAGGCACAAATACATCATTCATAAAAATTTGACCTGTAGGCGATGCTCTTACCGAAAACTTACCTTCAATTTTTGCAGTCTCTAGGCCACTCATGCCCTTTTCCAATATAAAACCACGTATCACATCTTCATCATCTTTTGCCCAAACAATCATTAAATCGGCTATGGGTGCGTGAGTAATCCAGGTTTTTGTACCATTCAAGATGTAACCACCCTGAACTTTTTTTGCTCTGGCTCTCATTCCACTTGGATCAGACCCATGATCTGGCTCGGTTAATCCAAAACATCCCAGCAATTCGGCAGTAGCCATTCTGGGGAGATATTTTTCCCGCTGGGCTTGGCTGCCAAATAAATAAATTGGGGTCATTGCCAAAGTTGTTTGCACCCCGAGTGCGGAACGGAACGCTGTATCTACGCGCTCAAATTCCCTGGCAATTAATCCGTAGGCGACATAACCAATCCCGGCGCAGCCAAAACCATCAATGGTGGCCCCTAGAAATCCCAACTCGCCCATCTCTCGCATTACTTCAATATCAAAAGTTTCATGGCGATTTGACTCTAGAATTCTTGGCATTAGCTTATTAGTTGCATACTCGCGAGCGGCATCTCTTATTTGTCGCTCTTCACTAGTGAGAAGACCATCAAAACTCAGCGGATCCTCCCAGTCAAAATGACCGCCACTCATACTGGCTTTTAGTAAGTGGTCCGCACTAGGTTCAGCATAACTAGTGTCTTTGAAGTAATTCATATTCATGCCCGCTCAATAACAACTGCAATACCTTGCCCCATCCCAATACACATTGATACCAATGCATAGCGACCTCCACTTCTTTGCAGTTGACGCGCAGCAGTCAATAAAATGCGGGGACCGGATGCGCCCAATGGATGACCGATGGCAATTGCACCACCATTCGGATTCACTCTTTTGTCCCACAAGTCCAAACCCAATCCTTTGATACAAGCTAGAGCTTGAGCAGAAAATGCCTCATTGATTTCAATCACGTCCATATCTTTTAGAGTCAGTCCAGCTCTTTCTAACGCTTTGAGCGAGGCGGGTACTGGCCCAATTCCCATAATGCGTGGAGCAACCCCAACAACAGCACTAGACAAAATTTTGGCTATAGGCTTAAGACCAATCCGCCCTTCAGATTCTGCATTCCCCACCACTAAAGCTACAGCACCATCATTAATGCTAGATGAGCTGGCGGCGGTAGTCACTCCATCTTTATTCAAAGTCCTCATGGCAGCCAAACTTTCTAAGGATGTATCCCCTCTAGGCTGCTCATCCCTAGAAATCTCGATCAATTCCCCTTTCTTTTTACCTGGCACTGAAACAGAATAAATTTCATCCGAAAAAAATCCATCTGCAAGCGCTTTAGCATATTTCGACTGGGATCCAGCAGCAAATTGGTCAACTTCTTGACGAGATAGGCCATATTCAAGCGCTAAGTTATCAGCAGTTTGTGGCATTGTGTCGTTGCCAAACTCTTTTTCAATTTTTGGATTAGGGAAGCGAGCCCCTACGGCTGAATCAAAAATTTTCATCTCACGACTAAAGGCTGTTTCTGCTTTTGCCATTACAAATGGTCCACGGCTCATGCTTTCAACACCGCCGGTCAAAATAACATCACCCTCTCCCGCAGTAATGGCATGGGCAGCTGCAATTACTGCACCTAATCCACTTCCACAGTTACGATTAATCACCGTGCCTCCCAAGTCTATGGGTAAGCCCGCCAATAAACCGGCATGTCTAGAGATAGTGCGACTATCCTCTCCCGCTTGATTAGCGCAACCAATGATTACGTCATCAAAAATCTGCGCATCTACATTACTAGTCTTAAGAAGTTCGCGAAAAGTACCCGCAAGCAAATCATCTGGCCTGATATGTGCAAGCCCTCCGCCCATCCTCCCAAATGGAGTGCGAATACCTGCATAAATTAATGTATTTAGCATTTATAGTCCAATCATCTTTAAAAATTAATCGCCCTCTAGCAGAGAAATGCCCAGTGCAATCCGCCTTGCTAGCCATAGGTTCGGGCGATATCGAGGGTCTAAATGTTGCTGATAGATATTTTCAATAATTTTCCCAATACGCTTAATGCCGAGGAAGTTGCCAAATTCAAGTGGGCCCTTTGGGTAGGCTAAGGCTAATTTCACAGCCTTATCAATATCGTCCGGCTTAGCAGTACGCGCTTGTGCAAGAGCTGTCCCAAGATTAACAATCATCGCTAATATTCTTTGGGAAATAAAGCCTGGGCTATCCTTGATAACAGTTACGGGTACCTGATCAAGTGAGAATATTGACCTTGCATTATTCAAGTAACCATCAGTAGTTACGCAGGTCTTCATCAGAGTGCGTCGCCTGTCTAAACCTAAGAGGGTATCAATCGCTACTGTTCTTATTGGATCTAAGCCTTGTCGAGCAGCACATCGTGAGGCGTCTTCACCCAATGGAGTAATGATGCACAATGCATCTGATGAAGGATTTTCAGATTTTTCAAAAACAATATTGTTTTTCGTAAGATAGTCGATAACAGTGCGTGATTCATATGGTTCATCTTCGCTAACCCAAATAGGAATATGCTTTTTTATCTCCGCATCGACTGATTTATCGGCCGAGCTTACTGGCTTACCATCCTCGTATCGATAAAAACCTTCTTGCGTTTTTCTCCCTAACAGACCTGCGCGAAGCCTACTCTCCATCAAGGGTGATGGTCGATAGCGTGGTTCATTGTAAAACTGTGAATATATTGCCTCTGTTGCTGGATGGTTTACATCGAGACCAACGAGGTCAAGCAACTCAAATGGCCCCATTCTAAATCCTGCTGCATCCCTCATTACTCCATCAATGTCACCATAAGAGCAAACGCCTTCAGAAATTAAATTAATTGCTTCGAGAGTGTATGCTCGACCAATTTGATTCACTAAAAACCCAGGAGTGTCTTTAACGCGCACAACTACTTTTCCAATATCTCCGCCAACTTTTTCAAGCGTATTAACGGTAGATTCATTGGTTCTCAATCCATCAATCACTTCAACCAACTTCATCAGTGGCACTGGATTAAAAAAATGAAATCCAGCAACTCTTTCTGGAAATTTACAACGCGCCGCTAATGTGCTTATGGAGAGAGAAGATGTATTGCTTGCCAAGATGCATTGATCACTCACGATATCTTCCAAAGATACGAGAAGATTACTCTTGAGATCTAAATCCTCAATAATTGCCTCGATGACTAAACCTACATCCGAAATTTCACTTAATGCGCTAACAACTAATAATTGATCAATTGCGGCAAGTGCTTGACTCTCATCAAGCGTGCCTTTTTGCACTAAACGTTCAAGCTGCTTAGCAATCTCTTGTTTGGATTTTTCTGCAACGCCCTGTCCTGCGTCATACAACTTCACTTTGTAGTTTGCTGTAATCAATACCTGAGCAATTCCCCGACCCATTGCCCCTGCCCCTAATACTGCCACTGAAATATCTCTGACCATCAACCACCCCTTTGGAGGAATTATTGGCCTATCATAGGACCCATTGCTACTATTTAGAAATCATATTTCTCCATATCTGTTATTTGTATAATCAATATCATTAATAATAAATATCCTTTATAACTATGGACTTACGTAAAATTGACCTGAATTTACTACTTCTATTTAGTCATATATATAGAGAGCGGAGTATTTCTCGGGCAGCTATCAAGCTCAACCTATCTCAATCAGCGGTAAGCAATTCTTTAGCCAAGCTAAGAGAGCGCCTTCAAGACCCTCTATTCACACGCACATCAAGAGGAATGACACCCACCCTGCGAGCTAAACAACTTTCTGAGCCCATCAATCAGGCGCTTGACCTCATTCAAAATAGCCTAAAAAAAGAGGAGGATTTCGACTACAGCATTTCTGATCGCACCTTCATTATTGCAGTTGAGGATTATGGAGAAGCCGTTATTTTGCCGCGTTTCATTGACTGGCTATCGGTTGTTGCCCCGAATGTCCGCATCCAAATACGTCCCGAACCTGGTTTGGCACTTAAAGAAGAGCTTGAAAAAGGTCAGGTTGACCTAGCCTTGGACTACTTCGTATTAGAGGGAAAAAAGTTTCACAATTACTGTGTGATGACAGAGACCCTTCTGAGTATGACTCGAAGTGAGCATCCTGACATCAATGAAAAATTAAGCCTGGATACTTATCTCAAGCTGAGGCATGTAGCGCTGATACCGCGAGCTAAAACGATGCCAATGATTGATTTGGCTTTGGCAAAAAGAGGTTTACAACGCCAAATAGCTGTAGAAGTACCCCACTTTTTATCAATGCCATTTATGGTTCAGAAAACAAATCTGATCTGCACACTACCTAAAAGAATGGCTACACTCTATTCAGACTACTTTCAGCTACGCCTTTACACACCCCCATTACGAATCCCCAAATTTCCAGTGTATTTACTCTGGCATGAGTCTATCGAAGATGATGTAGGGCATAAATGGTTAAAAAATTCCTTAATTGAAATGTGCCAACGCCTTTAATATATTTCTAGCCTAAAGCACTTCTACTGTTTGGTTTTTAGTATCAATGCGCAATCTAGAGCCACTTGCAATCGCTTCGGTAATGTCGCAATCGAAGCCACTTAACATGGGTATACCTGCATGCGCAGCTCCTTGAGCGAGGATTGGATTTACGGCATTAAAAATAATAGCAATTGGGCATAAGTCTCTAGACTTCATTTCGTAGAGCATCCAAGCACTAGCAACTCCGCCCTTTGCGGCATCGAGCACTAAAATCTTATCTTTATAGGATTGGCCAAAAAGCTTATGGGCTGGTCTTGAAAAGACCCCTTTAAGCCGGTCCAAGTCATAGCGAGCTGAGAATCCATCTGATGCGCTAAGGCATTCACCCTCAATACTCTCACCTTGGGCATGTTTTGCTTTGTATATTTTTTTACTCAATTTAATCTCCCTGTTACTGCTGCATTAACGCAATCTTCCATCGATGCAAGCATTGGGGTATATCCATATCCGCCCAAAATATTTACTATCTTGGCGCTATTTGTTGCCAATACTTTCCAGCCATTGGTCTCTGCAATTTCCCTTGCATAGGATTGATAAAAGCACATGCCTGAAAATACAGTGCCACCAGCACTTTCAATCATTTCGGTATAGCCCATACGGTCTGAATCAGGCTTTACTTGAGGACTTGTCATTGCGAGCAACGGCTTAATAAATTTCTTGCCATTACACAACTCCGCGATGCTCTTCATTTCCATCAGACTTAATTGCGGCGCAGAAAATACCACGACATCAATTTCCTCCGCAATTCGATAGGATTGTTGAAGACCCATCACTTCTTCTTTGGTAATAAGAATCTCTGGAAGATGTAAATATTCTAAATCTCGGGCATGTAAAGCTTCTGGCGTTATACCCAGCACATGAAACAGAGCGGTGGAGCCAAAACTTGCCATAGCTGCACCGAAATGCTTCATAGCATCGGAGCCTGGATGACCTTCAATTCCCTCGAGAATAGGAACTGACCAATAGTTACCCGATTTTTTACCAATCAAACCGCCTAATGCACCCCATTCATTTAATGTCTGAGGAGTCCATGAAGTTTTAAAACGATGGGTTGGCTTACGATGTTCATCTAAATGGTAGCCATAACGTGGGGTTCTGCCAGTTAAGCCTGCTGCTAAGGCAGAAGGACCTCCTTCGAAATTAGATCGAGCACCACAAACACTATTTGAATAAATTACAACGCCCGTATCACCGAATGCTAAATGTTCGCCATATACGGGAGCCATAATAGTTTGGTAATTAATACAGGTATCAGTCATCGATACCCCCATCTCGACAAAGGCATTAATTGCGCGCCTTTCAAGCTCAAGCATTTTTTCAGTTTGGCCCAATTGTTTTGCTTTAGTGAAATCCGTACCTCTTGGATCAGTAATAGTTGGAATACGAACCTTTCGATCTTCAGCCGAATTTTTTGCTAGACCCTCTAGCCACTCAACACCTGATTCACCTAGACTCTCAGTGTCAGCCATGATGTGGGCCTGTGATACAGGAACCAAATCTTCAGCACCAAAAAATTCGCCTACCTTGATTTGATGTTGAATTGCGGTTTGCCTCACCGGACCAAATTCCCCAGCAAGCATTGCCTTTTCTTCTGCATTAAGCTTCATTTTCTTCTCTTATTTATATTAATCAATAGTTGCGCCTGAGTCGCGAACTACCCTAGCCCACTTAGCAATTTCACTTGTTTGGAAGTTGGCCAAAGTATCCTTAAAGTCAGCATTAGGCTGCACGCCCAAATTTCCTAAGCGCTCTTTAAAGGCGGCTGATTGGGCTACCTTCTCGGTATCCATTCTCAATTTTTTGGTTATTGGTTCCGGTAATTTAGCTGGGGCGAATAAAGCCCACCATGCTGTAGATTCAAATTGTGGATAACCCAATTCAGCTACCGTAGGCACATTAGGCAATAGTGGCGAGCGTGTTTTGCTAGTCACAGCTAAAGCACGTAATTTGCCAGAAGTAATATGTGGCAATACTGATTGAATAGGATCAAATACTAAGGGTATCTGATTGCCAATGAGATCGGTGACTGCTGGAGCGCTACCTTTATAGGGAATATGCTTAAATTTGATTTGTGCTGTTGATTCAAACAAGGCGGCAGTTAGATGTCCTGGTGTTCCATTTCCAGCAGTTCCATATGCAATCGTGTCCGGTTTTGAACGAGCCTCTGTAATTAACTCCGCAAGTGTCTTAATTCGATCACTTGAATTGACGACAATGACAACTGGTGCGGTGGCAACTAATGCGATGGGCGTGAAATCCCTAGTCATGTCATATGGCAACTGTTTATATAAACTGCCATTAATGGCATTTGTTCCCACGGTTCCCATGAATAAGGTATAGCCATCTGGTGCTGATTTTGCAACTAGGTCCGCGCCGATTGAGCCTCCAGCCCCACCCTTATTTTCAATGATGATTTGCTCTTTTAAGCGCTCACCTAAAAGTACAGATAAAGGTCTAGCCACAATGTCTGTTGGACCTCCTGGAGGAAATGGCACGATTAAGCGAATAGGCTTAGTTGGATAGACTTCAGCCATTGAGTTAATTGAAAGCAACAGAAGGCCAATGCATACCAAGAAATTTTTGCAAACTTTTATTTTTAGACTTTTCATAAAACAGGCCTCAGAAAAGTATGACTGGAAATAGTCTAGCGCAAAAGAAAAAGTCCAGTTAAACCGGACTCTCTCTTTATGCTCATGACGTCTTATACGTAATCTTTATACTTATCCAAGAAACGTACTGGTTTAGATAAGGCATCGCGGCGGAATGGGTCACCAAGTTCACGAGTACACATAATCTCGATTACACAAGTCTTACCTTCCTTCATCTGCATATCAATTGCTTTCTTGAGAGCTGGGCCGACCTGGTCAAGCTGATCAACAATGATTCCTTCAGCGCCCATGGATTGAGCAATACCAGCAAAACTTGGACTATCCAACTCGCCGGCTACAAAGCGGCGGTTATAGAAGTCCACTTGGTTCTTTTTCTCAGCGCCCCACTGACGATTATGGAAAACAATCGCAGTAACTGGGATATCGTGACGAACCGCTGTCAAAATCTCCACCATACTCATTGCCCATGCCCCATCTCCAGCATAAGCAATCGCAGGACGATTAGGCGCTGCTGCTTTAGCTCCAATAATGGTTGGCAATGCATAACCGCAGTTGCCGAAGCTCATTGGAGCAAAGAAGCTGCGTGGCTTTTCGAAGCGGAGGTAGCTATTGGCAACAGAGTTAATATTGCCAATATCAGTTGACACCATTACGTCAGCAGGCATCGCCTTCTCAAGTTCACGGAGCACTTGACGTGGATGCAAGTAATGACCACCCGTTGGAGTCACTTCTTTTTTCTGCTCTTCAATCATGTCTAAGCTAAATGGGTCTTTTTCATGAGTCCACTCATCTAACTCTTTTTCCCATGCAGCCTTTTCTGCGGCAATCGTTTTAGCGCGCTCTGTTTTAGTCTCATCGCAGACTAACTTTTTACCCTCTAAACGCTTAGTTAATGCAACTGCAGCAGCCTTCGCGTCACCACAAATACCTACGGAAATTTTCTTCACCAAACCGAGCATCTTATTGTCGGCATCGATCTGAATGATCTTGGCATTTTTAGGCCAGTAGTCCATACCGTGTTGCGGCAACGTACCGAACGGCCCAAGACGTGAACCCAATGCAACCACTACGTCAGCCTGAGCCATGAGCTTCATCGCAGCCTTAGAGCCTTGATAGCCTAGAGGGCCACACCACAATGGATGGCTAGCCGGGAAAGAATCATTATGTAAATAGCTATTAACTACTGGGGCACCCAAGCGTTCAGCAAAGGCTTTGCACTCCTCAAT
>CANBYN010000057.1 GCA_947373615.1 Burkholderiaceae bacterium
TTCGATCAAATTTTGAGCAGGCCGTGGGATGAACCTACCATCCCAGACCCGCACGGAACACACAAAGTAATCCCCTTAAAAAAATGAAGCTACCGAACCGTCTATGCAAGTAGAAAATACTGACATTAATTGTGGGTTAGAAATCCAAAAAGAAAGTGCGGGATTTCTTGAATGTCTATATCAGTAAATAAATATATTGAAAGTAAGTATTTACTTATTATATGAGAACAAGGATGAATTAAAGAGTTTTCATAAATTTCATGCCATCCTTTATGCACGAAAACTGTATCGCAGGCGTTTTTTGAGGTCAGCCCAATGAAAAGCCACATCCAGCACTTTATTGAAGGGTAATGGCATTTCAACTTTAAACGACGATAGTTGGGGGAGATGATTAGCACCTCAGTTCCATTGAAAAAGATGCCGCCTACCTCATCGATCCTGAGGACAAGTCCCTGCAACTCAAGGCATAAAAAAAGGAGGGTTGGATCACCTTGATGTGATGTTCTTTTTGACAAGCCAAGCCTAGGGAAATGCTGTACCTGCCACCCCATTTCAAGCAGGTCTGTCACGGCCAAGATTGCCTTTCTAGCAAAGACTCTCTTTATCAGCCTTATATTTCGACATAAAACTAAATTACAAGTTAAAACTGGGCTCTTTGTCTTCCCAACCCCGACCGTTCTACACAAACCCTAATAAAATCCAAGAGTGAACTCTTCGACAAACAATATCTTTCTGATCGGCCTCATGGGTGCGGGAAAGTCGACCGTCGGAAAAGTCCTGGCGAAAAAATTAGGGCGCCGTTTTCTCGATGCCGATCATGTTATTGAAGATCGTTGTGGGGTGAAGATACCCGTGATTTTTGAGATGGAGGGTGAAGATGGTTTTCGCAAGCGAGAATCCCAAGTCATCCGAGACATTACCGCTGAACAAGATATTATTTTAGCAACTGGTGGTGGCGCAGTTCTATTGCCCGCCAATCGGGAAGTTCTTAAGGATCGCGGCACAGTCATTTATCTTCACGCTAATCCAATTGAGCTTTGGCACCGTACTAAAGGAGGGGAAGGACGCCCTCTACTGAAAAATGGTGATGCCAAAAAAATTCTAGAAAATTTATATACAATTCGCGACCCCCTGTATCGCGAGATTGCTGACCACGTAATTGAAACTGGGAAGCCCAGTGTTAACCAATTAGTTAACACCTTAATCATGCAACTTGAACTTTCCACTTAAATACTATGACGAAAACACTTGAAGTTGATCTTGGTAATCGTAGCTACCCTATCTACATTGGCACTGACCTGATTGATCAACCAAGCCTATTTAATGCTTGTGAAAAAGCAACTTCAATTTACATTGTGACCAACACTACGGTTGCGCCACTATATGCCGATCGCCTCACCAAAACCTTAGAGCACTTCGGAAAGCCCGTAAGAACCATAACCCTACCCGATGGGGAGTCTTACAAGGATTGGAAAAATCTTCAGCTCATTTTTGATGATTTATTAAAGTTTGGAGCTGATCGCCAGACCATGCTAGTGGCTTTAGGTGGGGGCGTCATAGGTGACATGACCGGTTTTGCAGCAGCAAGCTTTATGCGCGGCATTCGCTTTATTCAAGTGCCAACCACCCTGCTCGCACAGGTGGACTCTTCGGTTGGGGGAAAAACTGGTATTAATCATCCCTTAGGGAAAAATATGATTGGCGCCTTTCATCAACCTGTAGCAGTTATTGCAGATCTAAATACTTTAAAGACATTGCCCCCTAGAGAACTCTCTGCAGGTCTAGCGGAAGTCGTTAAACATGGTGCTATTGCCGATGCCCAATTTTTAGATTGGATCGAATCAAACGCAACTGCATTACTGGCCTGCGACACTGAAGCAATGGGACATGCAGTGCTGCGTTCCTGCGAAATCAAGTCCGCCGTTGTTTCTGCTGATGAAAGGGAAGGCGGTATTCGTGCAACCTTGAACTTTGGCCATACCTTTGGCCATGCAATTGAAGCTGGCATGGGATACGGTGAATGGCTCCATGGTGAAGCCGTTGGCTGCGGCATGGTGTTGGGCGCCGATCTCTCGCGTCGCCTAAATTACCTTAGCAAAGCAGATGTTGACAGGCTCACCAATATTATTCAATCAATGAAGTTGCCAACCACCCCCCCGAAATTTGGAGCAGACCGCTACATGGAACTCATGCAGGTAGATAAAAAAACTGAAGGTGGCCAGATTCGCTATGTAGTCTTAGAAAAAATTGGTAAAGCCGTGATTAAAAGCGTCCCAAATGCGCAGGCAATCGAAACCTTGAGGGCTACTGGAGCCGCTTAATTTTTTGAATAGCTTATTAGCGCTTAATCAGCCCAATTTTGACCAATTGACCAGCCTGAGCACTAGCAAATTCAGTTAAGTCGCTCAACAATTCTTTTCCTGTTTTGGTATCAAGCCATAAAGGTTGAGTGGTAGTTCCTGCCCAGCGATAGTGATATCCACCAGATTTAGCTGCGACCCAAATTTCATGTAAAGGAGGCTGCGTGTTCACCACAATGACACTTTTATCTCGAAAACGAATGTTAATGACATTACCACCTTGGCGCTCTACATCTAAATCAAGATCCAACTCATCATCAGCAGCTTCTAATGCCGCCTCAATAGACTGCAATAAATTGCTACCTAATTGGTAGAACTGCTTGTCATCAATGGTTTCTACGCCTGAAGTATTTGGATTCATACCTAAGTCCTGCATGATATATTCAATCATTCGTTTTAGAGACATTCATGATAGCGATTTTGAATAGAGTACTCAGCATTAGCCTTTTAATAGCCCTTATTGGATGTGGGGTTAGAGGACCTCTATTTTTACCAAATGTGCCACCAGTCCCTCCTGCACCTACAGAGCCAGAAGTCAAGGGCCAGCTGTACCCACCACAAACACCTGCTAGTACAAGCAATCCTTCACCGGCCAAGCAATGACAAGTAAAGCAATTCCACTTCCCAAGTTAACAGGTTTTAGCGAGCGGAACGGCAACTGGTATGCCGAAGAAGTTCCATTGCGGGATTTAGCAAAAGAGTTTGGTACGCCACTCTATGTGTACAGTAGAAAAGCGTTGACTGAAGCCTACCAAGCATATGACCGCGCCTGTGTTGATGCAAACGGTAAACGCCGTGCGCGCGTACATTACGCGATGAAAGCAAATAGCAATTTAGCAGTAATGGATTGCTTTAAAAAACTGGGGGCTGGATTTGATTTGGTGAGTGGCGGCGAATTAGCGAGAGCCTTAGCAATTGGCGCCGATCCAAAGAGTTTAGTTTTTGCTGGCGTTGGCAAATCTGCGACTGAAATTGCTGCAGCTCTAAAAGCTGGCGTTAAATGCATTAACGTCGAATCGATAGCTGAACTGCATCAGATTAATCGTGTCGCCACAACACTTAACTGTCGCGCACCGATTTCTTTACGCGTCAATCCCGATGTGGATGCACAAACTCATCCTTATATTTCCACGGGCTTAAAGGGAAATAAGTTTGGAATCGCTTATCACGAGGTTCTGAAAACGTATCGAGAAGCTTCACAACTTTCTCAAATTGATGTGGTCGGGATTGATTGCCATATTGGCTCTCAGATCACAAAAACTGCACCTTACTTAGATGCGCTCGATAAGGTTTTAGATCTAGTAGCCCAATTAAAAAAAGAGGGTATCGTCATCCATCACCTAGATTTGGGTGGAGGCCTTGGCATTTCATATGGTGATGAATCACCCCCAGACATAACCGATTTCACCAATACCCTATTAAATCTAGTCACTGAACGTGGCTTTGGCTATCTTGACGTGGTGCTAGAGCCAGGTAGATCCCTTGTGGGGAATGCTGGCGTGCTTCTTACTGCTGTTGAGTATCTCAAGCCTGGCGCTGAGAAAAATTTTTGCATTGTTGATGCGGCAATGACTGAGCTAATGCGCCCCGCTCTTTATGAAGCGCATCACGGTATTGTGCCCGTGCAAACTAAAGCATTAAAAAGTGTGACTTACGATATCGTTGGTCCCGTATGCGAATCTGGCGACTGGCTAGGCAAAGATCGCGCTCTTGCTATAGAAGAGGGTGACCTTTTAGCAATTCTGTCCGCTGGTGCTTATGGATTTGTCATGGCTTCTAACTACAACACGCGCCCCAAACCCGCTGAAATCATGGTTGATGGTGAGAAGGTCTACATCATTCGTGCTCGTGAAAAAATATCGGACCTCTTTTCAACTGAAACGGTTTTGCCAAATTAACATTGATAGAATCTAGTCGGCCGTAAAAATGATTTAAGAAAATAAAAACCCCGCTACATGAGCGGGGTTTTTATTTTTAGTTCCCTGAATTAATTAATGTAATCCAGCCATGTAATCCGCAACTGCTTTCATTTCTTTATCAGAAAGCTTGGTAGCAATCGTTGTCATTTGGCTGCTATTTTTACGAACACCTTCGCGGAATGCGAGCAACTGAGCATAGGAATAATCAGCCCATTGACCGCCTAAACGAGGGTACTGCGCAGGAATCCCCACACCAGTTGGGCTATGGCATGCTGCACAGGCTGGAACCCCTTTAGATGCAATTCCCCCACGATAAATACTTTGACCTAATTCAATAGTCTCTTTGTTTTGAGCAACACCCTCTGAGGCTGGTTGCTTGGCCAAGAATGCAGCAATGTTCAACATATCCTGCTCATTCAAAGTAGCGGACATACCCATCATTACTGCATTAGCACGAGAACCCTCTTTAAAGTTTCTCAGTTGCTTAGCAACATAGGCTGCATGCTGCGCAGACAATTTAGGCCATGTAGCTACTGCACTCTGACCTTTAGGACCATGGCAAGTAATACAAGCGGTCACGCCACGCGTTGCATCGCCACTGGAATACAGCGCTTCACCCGCTGCTATATCTGCTTTGGGTTTGCCCGGTACTGCGGCCTTCGCCTCAGCAGCAGGGGCCATTGGGGCGGCTTCAGCAGAATAAGCTACACCAGAAATGCTGGTTAGAGCGAAAATAGAGAAAACCGCAAAACCAGCGCGTAGGCTAGTTAATTTGGAGATTTGAGAGGTTTGACGCATTATGTTTACCTTGGCAAAAATTCCTAAAAGTGTTTGGGCCCTACATTTACAACCATTTACCCAACACCATGAGATATTTCATGATTTTGCGTGATTTTACAATAGCTTCTGGACATGTCTAAACTCTTTCAAGCCCGATTCGCCACAACAGTCAATGATACCCATTGCCTACCTGCCACGCCGCTGCGTGAAGTAGCCTTTGCGGGCCGCTCAAATGCAGGCAAATCTAGCGCACTTAATATCCTTTGTAACCAAAAAAGGCTAGCTTTTGCCAGTAAAACCCCAGGACGAACCCAACATATTAACTATTTTGGAATTTTTGCTAAAGATGATCTTTTAGCCTATTTAGTGGATTTGCCCGGTTATGGCTATGCGGCAGTTAACCATGAGACCAAGTACCACTGGAATACCCTTTTAAGTGACTATTTACAAGAACGCGAGCAGTTGGTGGGTATGGTACTCATTGTGGATGCTAGACGCGGAATCACAGAACTAGATGAGCAAATGATTCAATGGTTTGTGCCGACTGGAAAACCCATCCATATTCTGCTCAGTAAATGTGACAAACTCAATAAAAGCGAGTGTAAGCACGCTCTCGAGGCCGTGAAAAAACAACTGCAACAATATGATCCTGCCTTACCTGGCGGCGTAGGAGACTCCACACAACTTACAGCACAATTATTTTCAAGCACTAAACGAATTGGGCTGGAAGAGGCAGATAATTTAATTATTAAATGGTTATTTGAAGCAGAAAAACATGAAGAAACATTCGCCAGCTAACGCATTACTCAACTTTCCAAAACATCGCCCACGTCGCATGCGTCGCGAGGATTGGTCTCGTCGCCTCATGCAAGAAAATAGTGTTTCAACAAGTGATTTAATTTATCCTGTTTTCTTACTGGAAGGCCAGGGTCAATCGCAAGCAGTCGCCTCAATGCCTGGCGTGAATCGCGTTTCATTAGATTTACTTTTTCCAGTTGCCCAAGAGTGTGTTGATTTGGGAGTACCTGTCTTAGCCCTCTTCCCCGTGATTGATGCTGCACTAAAAACACCCGATGGCAAAGAAGCTTTCAACCCCAACGGCCTCATTCCAGCAGCAGTTCGTGAGCTCAAAAAACGCTTCCCCAATTTGGGCATTATGACTGACGTTGCACTTGATCCATATACAAGCCATGGACAAGATGGCGTGCTTGATGAGCAAGGCCGCATTCTCAATGATGAGACAACGGCAATTTTGGTACAACAATCTGTTGCTCAAGCCGAAGCTGGGGTCGATATCGTTGCTCCGTCTGACATGATGGATGGTCGCATTGGAAAAATTCGTGAAGCGCTAGAACAAAAACATCTGATACATACACGCATCATGGCTTACTCAGCAAAATATGCGTCTGCGTTTTATGGTCCATTCAGAGATGCGGTAGGCTCTGCCGCAAACCTAGGTAAAGCAGATAAAAAAACCTATCAGATGGATTTCGCTAATGGTGATGAGGCTTTGCGGGAAGTTGCGCTTGACATCAGCGAAGGCGCTGATATGGTCATGGTCAAACCTGGCATGCCTTATTTGGATATCGTGAGACGCGTTAAAGAGGAATTTGATTACCCAACATATGCTTATCAAGTAAGTGGTGAGTACGCGATGCTCAAGGCAGCCGCACAAAATGGTTGGCTAGATCATGATGCCGTCATGATGGAATCATTGCTAGCATTTAAGCGAGCCGGAGCAGATGGTGTGCTAACTTACTTTGCACTTGAAGCGGCCCGCTTAATTAAAGCAGCTAAATAATTCTTAATTCCTTGTTTTCAGTGCCGCCGCTTGTTTTAATCGTTCAATAAAACGCTGTGGTGGCATATAGCCAATCACGCGTTGATCTTTTTGCTCTTCTGAATTCAGATTAAACATCAAAATCCCTGGCGGCCCAAATAAACCAAATCGTTTAAGCAATACTTGATTTTCTGGACTATTGGCAGTGACGTCAGCTTGTAATAATACAAATTGCCTTAGTTCTTTGCTGACTTCTTGATTTGCAAACGTATTCACTTCCATTTCTTTGCAACTAATACACCAATCAGCATAGAAATCGAGCAGTACTAATTTTTGCTCTTGTTTGGCTTTGCTAAGCTGAATATCTAATTCTGCTGGTGAATGAATTACTGCAAAAGATAAGTCGCCCACCTGATGAATACTTTGGCCATTAATAGTCTTGACTGAGCCAACTGGCTCATTTTTTTGTAGTAATGGGGATGCAATCCATGCTGCAGTTGCAACCAATAAAACCCCTAAAGTACGCTGCAACCAGATCATCCAAATGCCAGTTGAGGGGATCAAAATTCGGGCCTCAAGGGCGATAAAAAAGAGTGGCAGACCCATCCCTAGAGCCATCACAAAAAGCAGTCCCGCGCCCAAGCTCATGGAGCCCGTTTGCGCTATAAATGCCAGAACTCCTGCTAATGGAGCAGTAATACATGGACTAGCAACTAAGGTGGAGATGCCTCCCAAGGCAAAGGCGCCAATGAGGCTACCCCCCTTCTGGCGCCCTGCTAGGCGATCAATATGGTGATGCCATGACTGAGGCAAACGCAGGTCATATAGACCAAATAAACTTCCTGAGAGCACCAATAGTAACAACGCAAAGGCAGCTAGCGCAAAGGGACTCTGCAAGGTCCTTTGCACACTACCTCCTAATGCTGCCATGAGGACTCCAGCCAAGGCATATACCAAAGCCATCCCCAGAACATAGGCTAGTGCGAGAATGCTTGCGCGTCCCTTGCTGACCGCCTTACCATGCTGTGTACCAAAAATCACGCTCGAAAGGATTGGAAGCATCGGCAATACACAGGGCGTAAATGCCAAAGCTAGCCCAAGAACAAAGAAGGCTAAAAATAAATAAGTAGTAGAGGTACTCTCTAAAAAGCGCCCAATGGCATTGACATCATCCCGCTCACGCCATAGGTCGCTCAAACTAAATTGGCCATTTGCAGGAGATATAGGCGCAGACAATCCCTCAAACATCTCTGGAACTGGGGCGACTTTAACGCCCGGACCTGTTAACAAGAACTTGAGTGTCATGGGTGGGTAACAAATTCCAGCCTCCGCACAACCCTGCAAAGTTACTTCAACACGCATTGGTTTACCTGACTCAGGTTTAACGGCTAGCAATACTATGAATGGCTGCTTATAGATTTGTAATTTTTTTTGAAAGGTCTCATCAAACTTTTCAATACCGACCGGTAAAGCAGGTTTGATGCTGTCTAACCTGTCAGACTTTGATCCAGCGGAAAACTTTAAGGACTCTTGGTAGATGTAATAGCCTTTAACTGGTAGAAATTCGAGTTCAACCTGATTATTGTTTTCGAGCCAAGTCGCTTCTACTCGGAATGCTTTATCAGGAGGCAAGAAATCCTGCGCAGCAAACACTTGCGTAGACACAAGTAGCAAGAATGCACATACTTTGATTAGAGCAGTAGAAATTCTCATGCCTAAGAATTTACCTCAGACCGAACCCATTGTCCGTAATGTTGGTCAAATTGCTCTGGCGAAAAAGCCAAAATCTCAGGAAGCTCATAGGGGTGTTTATCTTTTATAAAGCTCAAGATTTCTTGCCATTTACTTGCATCAGTTTTTGCAGACAACAGAACCTCTTGCTCATCGCAGACTTTACCTTTCCAGCGATAAATCGACCGAATACCTTCTTGGATTTGGACGCATGCAGCCAAGCGCACCTCAACTAAAGCGCCAGCCAAGTCTTTAGCTGCTTCCAGACTAGGAAGGGCAGTGACTACCACTAGCATGGTATTCAAATTGTCTTGAGGATGTTGAGGCATTCTGTATTTATAACCCGTTCAATGAAAAAAGCCAGACCGAAGCCTGGCTTTTTACTGTAACCGCGAGACTTAAGCCTCTTCAGCTACTGCTGCAGTTTCATCAACTTCTGGGCGATCTACCAACTCAACCAAAGCCATAGGAGCATTGTCGCCATGACGGAAGCCAAACTTCAAAATACGAAGGTAGCCACCTGGACGTGTTGCGTAACGTGGGCCGAGCTCTGTGAAGAGTTTAGTCACTATATCGCGATCACGTGTGCGATTGAATGCCAAGCGACGGTTTGCTAAGCTATCTTTTTTACCCAAGGTAATCAAAGGCTCAACAACCATGCGCAATTCTTTTGCTTTTGGCAAAGTGGTTTTAATCACTTCGTGCTCCAAAAGAGAATTGGACATGTTGCGCAGCATCGCCAAGCGATGTGATGATGTTCTGTTTAGTTTGCGTAA
>CANBYN010000058.1 GCA_947373615.1 Burkholderiaceae bacterium
CCAGAGATCACGCCATCTAATGATCTGGCTAATTTCATTATGCGAGCAACTGCGCGATGTGCATCCTGCAGCATCTCATAGTCATCTGAATTCACGGGAATATTGGTATGCACATTCCCATCGCCAGCATGCATATGCAAAGCAACAAATACACGCTTACGCAAAATCTTCTTATGAATTGCTTCGAGCTCATTCAGAATTGGCTCAAATACTAGACCGCCAAAAATAATACGAAACTCTGCACGCACTTCGTCTTTCCATGAAGCACGTAAGCTGTAATTCTGCAATTGAGGGAAATAGGCATCCATCTGCATGAGCCACTCAGCCCAACGCGCACGCACCACTGCAATCAACTCCAAAGCTTGCTGGACACGATCGCCCAAAATTTCTGCTGTTGGTATTTCGTAATCTTCATCACTTTTACCCAGAGGCAATGCGCTCTTGGTTAAAAATGACTCAAGGCTATCAAGTACTTGTAATTTATTTTTGAGAGAAAGTTCAATATTGATGCGATCAATACCATCAGTGTACTCACCCATGCGTGGCAGAGGAATCACAACGTCCTCATTGATTTTGAAGGCATTGGTATGGCGAGCAATCGCAGCGGTTCGGGCACGATCAAGCCAAAACTTCTTTCTTGCTTCTGCGCTAACCGCCACAAAACCTTCGCCTACACGTAAATTCGCCATGCGCACCACTTCACTAGTAGCAGCTGCTACAGCTTCTTCATTGTCACCAGCGATATCGCCAATCAAAACCATTTTTGGTAGGCTATTGCGTTTAGATTTTGTGGAATAGCCTACCGCTCTTAAATAGCGATCATCTAAATGCTCAAGGCCAGCCAGAATTGGTCCGCCCTCTTTGCTTAAGCTCTCGAGATAAGCTTTAATTTCAACAATACTTGGAATAGCTTCACGCGCCTGGCCAAAAAACTCTAAGCAAACAGTACGCATGTATTTCGGCATGCGATGCAAAACCCAAGTCGCGCTAGTGATTAAGCCATCACATCCTTCTTTTTGCACGCCAGGCAAACCAGATAAAAATTTATCGGTAACGTCTTTACCTAAACCTTCTTTACGAAAGTGCTTACCCTCTACTTCTAATAATTCTTTTTTAATAACACGTTGTCCAGGTTCACTATTACCATCTGACCAAGTCAATTGAAATTTCACTGTTGCAACATCATGAATCTTACCCATGCTGTGCTCAAGTCGTTCTACATCCAGCCAATTTCCATCAGGATCAACCATGCGCCAGCTTGCTAAATTATCGAGCGCAGTACCCCAGAGAACTGCCTTCTTACCACCAGCATTCATGGCAATATTGCCGCCAATACAGCTTGCATCTGCAGAGGTTGGGTCGACCGCAAACACAAGCCCAGCATGCTCAGCGGCATCGGATACCCGACGTGTTACAACACCTGCACCTGTAAAGATGGTTGATACATCATGGTCTAACCCTGGCAAACGCTTACTCTTAACACCATCAATTTGCTCGAGCTTCTCGGTATTAATAACGGCAGACATTGCGTAAAGAGGAATGGCTCCACCGGTATAGCCAGTACCACCTCCACGAGGAATAATCGTCAGCCCTAATTCAATGCAAGCTTTAACTAAGCCTGGAATTTCCGATTCATAGTTTGGCTTAAGAACAACCAACGGAAACTCAACACGCCAATCTGTTGCATCTGTAACGTGTGCAGCACGTGACACGCCATCAAAACAAATATTGTCGCTAGCGGTATGACGGCCTAATTCCTTGCGAGCACGTTTACGAATTTGCTCGACCTCTTTGAAATCATTTTCAAAATTTTCAATTGCGCGATAGGCGGCACTTAATAAAATTTCTACTTGGTCTGCAGAGTCACCACTATTGCGTTTTTTAACTTCACCCAAACGATGCCAAAGTGCATCTATAAGTTGTTTGCGACGACTTGGGCTGTCTAATAAATCATCCTGCAAGAAAGGATTACGTTGAACTACCCAGATATCCCCTAGAATTTCAAATAGCATCCGCGCAGAACGGCCAGTTCGACGAACGCCGCGCAAGTCATTCAAAACGCGCCAAGACTCCTCGCCCAATAAACGAATAACAATCTCTCGATCAGAAAAGGAGGTGTAGTTGTAGGGGATTTCACGCAAACGAGGGGAACCCGCCTGCGGGTCTAACAACTGGTTCAAAACTAACGGAGCATTCATAGCGACATATTTAACAAATAAGCATTTTAATTGAGCAAACCTGATACTGGCAGGATTCCGAGAAAGTTGCTCCCAAAATGGATAAACCCTTGGTAATCTAAGGGCTTAGAAGCCATCCGTGGTACGCTCATTAGATGGCAACGAACTATTTAAAGAAAATTTTATCGGCTCGCGTCTATGACGTAGCTAGAGAAACTGAACTCCAACTCGCCCCCGAGCTGACAAGGCGTCTGGGTAATCAGGTCCTCCTTAAAAGGGAGGATAACCAACCCGTGTTCTCTTTCAAACTCCGTGGCGCCTACAATAAAATGGCCCATTTACCCCCAGAAGCCCTAAAACGTGGGGTTATCGCCGCTTCTGCAGGCAATCATGCACAAGGTGTGGCTTTGTCTGCAGCTAAAATGAAGTGCAAAGCTGTCATCGTGATGCCAGTGACAACACCCAGCGTCAAAATCGACGCTGTAAAGGCTCAAGGTGGCCCATGGGTAGAAATCATCCTCCACGGCGAATCCTATAGTGATGCCTTTAAGTACTCAGAGCTATTAGAGAAAAAACGGGGATTAACTTTTGTCCATCCTTTTGATGATCCTGATGTTATCGCCGGACAAGGAACCATCGCTCAAGAAATTTTCCAGCAATGCCAAGAACCCATTGATGCGGTGTTTGTTGCCATTGGTGGCGGAGGCCTCATTGCAGGCATCGGTGAATATGTTAAAGCTGTAAGCCCCCAGACCAAAGTAATTGGTGTTCAGGCCTCCGATTCAGATGCCATGTATCAATCCCTTAAGGCCAATAAGCGCATTGAGTTGAAAGATGTCGGCTTGTTCTCGGATGGCACAGCTGTGAAATTAGTTGGGAAAGAAACTTTTCGTATTTGTAAAAATGTAGTTGATGAAATTATCACAGTCGATACCGACGAAATTTGTGCGGCAATTAGTGACGTATTTACGGACACCCGCAGCATTCTTGAGCCTGCTGGTGCCTTAGCCATCGCGGGCATGAAGAAGTATGTTGAAAAAAATCGCATCAAGAAGAAAACCTTGGTGGGTGTGGCTTGCGGTGCCAATATGAACTTTAGCCGTCTGCGCTTTGTAGCAGAACGTGCAGATGTTGGCGAGTTCCGGGAAGCATTATTTGCTGTAACGATTCCTGAAGAGCGCGGCTCCTTCAAACGTTTCTGTGAATTACTTGGCAAACGCAACGTGACTGAATTTAACTATCGCATTGGCGATCAAAGCGAAGCGCATATTTTTGTAGGAATTAGCACTCAGAAAGCTAGCGATAGCGAGGCAATAGCAAAACATTTTCGAAAAGCCAAGTTTGCAACAATTGACCTAACTCATGATGAGTTAGCTAAGTCACATTTACGCCACATGGTTGGCGGTCACTCAGTGCTTGCCAAAGATGAATTACTGTATCGTTTCGAATTTCCAGAGCGTCCAGGTGCACTAATGAAATTCTTAACCAGCATGGCACCAAACTGGAATATCAGCCTATTTCATTACCGCAACCATGGTGCCGACTATGGCAGGATCTTGGTGGGCCTCCAAGTCCCTAAAAATGAGCAAAAGAAATTCCAAAGCTTCTTAGCTTCACTTGGTTACCCATATTGGGACGAGAGCAATAATCCTGCTTATCGCCTTTTCTTAAAATAAGATGTCTTACACACTTACCGGAAAACTGGTCGTCGCGATTTCATCACGCGCACTATTTGACTTCGAGGAAGAAAACCATATTTTCGAATCCACTGACGACAGCGCATACATGAAATTGCAGCTTGAACGTCTTGGCATCGCGGCACAAACCGGAGTGGCCTTTCCGCTAGTAAAGAAGCTGCTAGCATTTAATGAAGAGGGCGAGCAGCGTGTAGAAGTAGTCATTCTTTCCCGGAATGATCCCGTTAGTGGTCTGCGCGTTTTCCGCTCTGCAGAACATCATGGCTTACATTTAGAGCGTGGAGTATTTACTCGGGGTCGTCCACCTTATCACTATCTCCGCTCTTTGCATGCCAACTTATTTTTGTCCGCCAATGAAGATGATGTTCGTGCGACGATTGATGCGGGATTTCCAGCGGCACGCGTTTATCCAGAATCCAGTAAGACTGCTGAATCTCATCCAAATGAAATTCGGATTGCATTTGACGGAGACGCAGTGCTCTTCTCTGATGAAGCCGAGCAGGTATTTCAGAAAAAGGGGCTAGAGGCCTTTGTCGATCATGAGAGCAAGTATGTTGATATTCCCCTGCCGCCAGGGCCATTTAAGCCTTTATTAGAAGCCCTACACAGACTCCAACGTTCCACTAGTGAGAATGGCATGCGCATTCGCACCGCACTTGTTACTGCGCGTTCAGCGCCCGCTCACGAACGCGCAATTCGCACCCTCATGGCGTGGGGTATAGATGTGGACGAAGCAATGTTCTTGGGCGGATTGTCTAAGAGTGAATTCTTGCGTGAGTTTGAGCCCGACTTTTTCTTTGATGATCAAACTGGTCACTGCCAGTCTGCATCGTCAGTAGCCCCAACTGGTCACGTAGTATCGGGCGTGTCCAACAGACCTAAAAGTTAAGATCTCTATAAAATAAAATGTAATTCATGGCAATACTACCTCTCGGACAATCGACGCAGTACCCAGATCAATATGATCCGACCTTACTTTTTCCAATTCCCCGCCTTGAAAATCGTCTTAAATTAGGAATTAGTGCTAGTCAACCCTTACCTTTTTTTGGGGTTGATTTATGGAATGCCTATGAATTATGTTGGCTTAACTCCAAAGGTAAGCCCCAAATAGCGTTAGCAGAATTTCTCATTCCAGCTGATTCTCCCAATATGATCGAATCCAAATCCCTTAAACTCTATTTGAATAGCTTAAACAGCAAACAGTTTGATAATGAAAATGACGTCCATGAATGTTTAACTGCCGATTTATCTAAAGTTGCAGGGACAATTATTCAAGCTCGCTTTTACGAACCAGAACATATCGCAAAACGCGGCATTACGGAATTATCGGGGCAATTAATTGATCGGCTTGATATTTTGGTTGATCCACACTGTTTTGCAGACCCTGCCTTGCTATCCATAGACAAAACATCTGGAGCAATTGAACAATGCCTAGTTTCACATTTGCTCAAATCAAACTGTCCAGTAACTGGACAGCCAGATTGGGCAAGTATTCAAATTCACTATCGGGGACGCCCCATTCTGGAGGAGGGGTTATTGCGATATTTAATTGGCTTTAGGCAGCTGGGCGAATTTCATGAACATTGCGTTGAAACAATTTTTTGCGCAATAAATAATCAGTGTAAACCTGAAAAACTTTCTGTTTACGCTCGATATACGCGTCGTGGAGGGATAGATATCAACCCATTTCGAACGAATTTCAATTCTGTCTGGCCCGATAATACTCGACACGCCAGGCAGTAAATTGTTTAAGGAGCATAAATACTACCTCGATTGCTGAGAGAATTACGCACAAGGTCAATACTGCTTCTAAGAGTATAGTAATCACTGACAATGCTTTTCGGAACTTTGAGATTTAGTGCTTGCTTTTCTAGAACATCCAATCGCTCCACATATTCAGATTGCATTTCTGGGTTGTAGGCTTGCGAAATATCCTGCTCAAGAAATTTGAGGTCGCCATACACCTTGCTTAACCTTCCCTTGATGCGTTTTAATCGATAACCGGGTATCGACAGGAGGATGGGATAAACAAATACACCTATAGGCAGCAATAGGATAAACATTCTGTCAATAAACTCTGCCATCCAGAATGGAAGATAGTTCATCAAAAACGGCGTCCCGCGTTGTAAAAAGCGATTTGCAATTTCGCTTTCTGGCAATCTTGAATCCTTAAAAGATGGAAATTCGCCCCTTTTCACAAACAAAGATTCTTTTCCGCTAATCGCCCTTGCCGCCTCCATAAATAGGTATTGGATCCCTGGGTGAAGGTTTTCATCAGCAACAATGTTGATCGTCGTTGCAATTAATTCAGTATCTTGATGCGGTACATTTAGGGCTAAACTGAATCCCCCTTGGGGAATTTGTAAGCTCTCAAAATAATCAGCAACCTGCGCATATGCCCTGGCCCTTTTAAAGTTTGCCAAACTAATGGTGGTATCTTGCAAAAGCATCTGCACATTCTCTGAATTAAATCCATCCACAATCATCAGTGCATCAACCTCCCCACTCCTAAGGGCTCTAATGCCTTCTTTTGTCGGCATCGACACCATATTGGGGATCTTTTCAATTCCATTCAACCGCATAATTTGCATAGCTTGCAAATAAGATGCACTTCCTTGAACACCAACTGCAATCCGTTTTTTCAAAAATTCTTGAAGCCGTTCATCGCTTTCCCCGTGATGTTGACCTCGATAAAAAAACCAAACGGGCTCATAGCCAATACTGCCCAAGGAAACAATCCCTTTTGCCTCTTCTCGATTAATTATTCCACTTTGCACAAATGCCACTTGAACCAGATCATTCCGATCGAGAACGCGATGTGCATTCTCTTCCGATCCGCGAGTGCTAATTAACTCTAAGGTGATTCCATTTTTGGCAAAAAACTCAGCGTATTTTTTTCCCAAAACCTCATAACTACTTCCGGGTCCTCCTGTAGCCATATAAACCCGCTTTGGTGGCGGAGGATCGGCAAAATGAAAAGCGGTCAGAAGGGTAATTAGCAAAACTAATAGTAACGGCCAAGTTTCACGAAGTATCTGGACAAAATTATTACATTCGTCTTTGATGCTTTCATAAACCGCAAATGTGGTTTCTTTTATTTCTTCATAAATTTGAGACATCGTTTTATTTTCTCGCTAGCAAAATCAAGATGGTCAACATTAAGTCTATTGAATGAACTCTACATATTTTTCAAAAATAAAAAATCCTCTTAACATTGAACTTTAAGAGGATTTTACAAAACTGATTGCTCGTTTTTTATCTAGAACGGAATGTCATCATCCATAGCGCCCAATGAAGCAGCATTCGATGATGCGGGAGCAGATTGCTCAGTAGACTTTGAGCGCGAATAGCTTTCGCCACCATCACCACTTCCACCTACCGGTTTACCCCCAAGCATTTGCATTGTTTCTGCAACGATCTCAGTGGAATACTTTTCTTGACCACTTGCATCAGTCCACTTGCGAGTACGTAAACGACCCTCAACATAAACCTGTGAACCTTTTTTGAGGTACTGACCAGCGATTTCTGCGAGCTTGCCAAAGAAAGCAACACGATGCCATTCTGTGGTTTCTTTCATTTCACCAGTTTGCTTATCTTTGTAGCGGTCTGAGGTTGCTACAGAAATGTTTGTAACGGCGTCGCCGCTTGGCATGTAACGTGTTTCTGGATCGCGCCCCACGTTACCTACGATGATGACCTTATTTACCGAAGCCATGTTGTCTCCCGAAGAAAAATACTGCTGTTATTACTACTAAAAAATAAACTGCCCGCTTTATTTAAGTCTATAAAGCTAAGGTTATGTCTTTGGGGCGACATCCTTTGATTCTATGGCTCTTGTTGGCATTTTGCCCATTGACCAAGCAATTATAAGCCAGCAAATTAAGAGGATTGCTCCCATAACAAAGACCGATAAATCACCATGGCTATCCATTAAGTAACCACCGATAACGGCGCCCATAAACAGACCAATCGATTGCGTAGTGTTGTAAACACCTAATGCTGTACCTTTAGATTCTTTGGCAAAGCGCGACACTAAAGAAGGCTGCAAAGCTTCTAACAGATTAAATCCTACGAAGTAAATCAATAAGGCGAAAGCAATTGTCAAAATAGAAACTGCTTGAATAAACAATGACTCAGCAATCAGAAGTAAAACAATTGCAACTAGGAGCACGGTACGCAAGCGTTGCCGCTTCTCTCCATAAATCAAAACAGGCGCCATAAACACAAATGAGAGTAGCACCACGGGGAGATAAATTTCCCAATGTGATGAGAGAGGTAAACCAGCTTGCACTAATAAACGCGGCACTACCAAGAACATCGCCACTTGCGTTGCATGCAATACGAACACTCCAAGATTCAAGCGCATTAATTCTGGGCGGAAAAATACTTCTTTCAATGTGGCTTGCTGTACGTTGGCCTCAGGTTTGCTTGTTGGTAAAACATAGAAGGTCACAAACATGGCAATAACACCGAGGATTGCAAGAACGACAAAAATTCCGCTAAGACTAATAACGCGGTAAATCGGCGCTGCAACCACAAGAGATAACGCAAATGACAGAGCAATACTGCCACCAACTAAGGCCATAGCTCTAGTACGAACCTGCTCACGAGTTAAATCCGCCACCCAAGCAGAAATAGCCGCAGATACCGCCCCAGCACCCATAATGCCGCGCCCAATGGCAATCCAGAGCAAATCATCTTTGGCAGCACAAATTAGCGCGCCCGCCACAAATAAGGAAAGACCCCATAAAACCACCGGTTTGCGACCAATTCGGTCCGATAAGCGACCCAATGGAATATAAAAGCAAGCCTGAACAATATTGAAAATCCCGAGCGCCAATCCCACCCAGAGGGCGTGTTCACCCCCCGGCAAGCCCCGCGCATGGATGCTAAATACTGGCAATAGCAAGAAAAGGCCTAGCATGCGAAGGCCAAAGATGCCCGCTAAGGCCAGAGTAGATCGAAGTTCAGAAGGATTCATGGGAAAGCGCTATATTAACAAGTTACGCTAAAAAATCATGAATAACGAAATTAAGATCCGCGGTGCCCGCACCCACAACCTCAAAAACATTAATCTAGACATCCCTAGAGAGAAACTAGTCGTATTAACTGGATTATCCGGCTCAGGCAAAAGTTCTCTAGCTTTTGATACCCTGTATGCGGAAGGTCAGCGTCGCTACGTTGAGTCTCTCTCAGCATATGCACGTCAATTCTTGCAACTGATGGAAAAGCCAGATGTCGATACGATTGAAGGTCTCTCACCTGCAATCTCTATTGAACAGAAAGCGACGAGTCACAACCCTCGCTCAACAGTCGGTACTGTCACAGAAATTCATGATTATTTACGCTTACTCTTTGCGCGCGCAGGTACGCCGCATTGCCCAGATCACAACCTTCCACTAGAAGCGCAAAGTGTTTCTCAAATGGTAGATACCGTTCTTTCAATGCCTGAAGATACA
>CANBYN010000059.1 GCA_947373615.1 Burkholderiaceae bacterium
CTTTGGTCAGTTGAAATAAATTTCTAATGCGATCACTTTGTAGCGCTCTGCCACTTGACAAGCCTGATCCAAATCCAAAGGCATAGGCGGTAAGAAGAATATTTTGAATAGCGCAACCAAGAGATATCAGCTTTTCTTGCTTGCTAATATCTTCATTGCTATCTTTGTAGTTTGCTATGGCTAGTAAGAGTAGCGGACCGCGAGATGCCTTATTAAGCGCTTCCTGTTGTTGTATTGAAGTAGCATCTTGATCTCGATCGAGCAGGCATTGTCGAAAGACTTCCCCGAGTGCAGCGCGACTGCTTTCTTGAATTTCGATAAAACGCCATGGCACCATTCTGCCGTGATCGGGGGCAGCATTAGCCGCCAAGAGAATGATCTCATTCTGGGATGGGTCAGGCCCAGGCCTGCCCAGTCTTTTCGGGGATATATGAGTTCTGCCGTGGATAAGCTGTTCGGCGAATTGATCCATAGGCATCAGATCTTAAGAGACTCTTTGGTAATACAAATTTTGTGGATGATTTGCTTCGGCAAAGAACATCCACCTTTCAGCAAGCAAGCCTAAGTAATTGATGAGTAATGACAGGGCAATCACCAAAATATTTGGTGAGGTTATCGCATATGCCATTAATATCATTGGGATCACATACGCGCACAGCAAAATAATCTTACGCAAATTGGCAATCACTCGATCCGTTTGGTGGTGGAAGAATTCCCTGGTATTAAAACTGCCACCCATGAGTCCCATTGAGGTTTGGCGGATATTAGTGCCTTTAATTCCAGTCGCTGAAGCAAGATTCGACTTTGGTTTTAGATTGCGATTTCGTCTCCAAATCCAGAGCTTAAGATTGAATGACATAAATAACAGCAAGAAAGCAATGATAGAGAGCGGGGCATCAATCATTTGGATGGAAGTGTCGCCCCAAACTGCAATCAGTAGCTCTAATAAAATCCAGCCCGAAGTCATTCCCAGCAGAATGAAATTCGTTAAGGTAGAAGGATGCGACCATTCTTGAATGAATCGGATGCATTGGTAGATCTTTGCGGTGCATACCCAAAGAGCCAGCGTAGTTAAAAGAAGAGCAAGCCATAACCATGGCGGTACTTCGCTAATTCGTGCATAAATGTAGATTGCTGCAGTTACTGCCATGAGTGCCGGCAAGGCGATAACCTCTCTTGATAACCAAGAAGTTCTCCACATCATGGCAGCACGCCATGCCCGCTCAGGATGACCCAAGTGAAAGAATGAAGCCACTAGACCTAGAGTTAGAAGCACAAATGCAAACGGCAGAGCAAGATTAGTGAGAAAGGTATTGGGGATAGCTTGGCTGTAGAGATTTGATAGTGCTAGGAAAAATAGTAGACCTTGCGCCATTCCAGAAAAAGTAGTGAAGAAAATAATTGAAAATTGTGGGCGCATTATTTGTCATTCCTTGCAGCATCAATTGTTTCCATAATGGAGCGCGGTAAATACTGATTGGCAGGTTGAGTTTCCCATTCAGGCATGAGCGCATAGCCAGAGCGTTCCTTTATTGCTTTGCTGGCATCAGACTCTGGATCATGAACATCTCCAAAAATACGTGCGCTAGTAGGGCAGGCGAGAACGCAAGCAGGTTTTTTTTCTGACTCTGGCAAAGTATCACTATAAATGCGATCTACGCAAAGTGTGCACTTTGTCATGACTTGGCGTTCTTGATCTAACTCTCGAGCACCGTAAGGACAGGCCCAAGAGCAATAGCTACAGCCAATGCATTTCTCATAATCTACAAGAACAATGCCATCCTCTTTGCGTTTATAACTTGCACCAGTTGGACAAACGGGAACACACGGTGGCTCTTCGCAATGTAAGCAGGATTTTGGAAAGTGAACTGTCTGCGTATTTGGAAAGGTTCCTGCTTCAAAGGTTTGAACTCGATTGAAGAAGGTTCCGCTTGGATTTGCGCCATAAGCATTGAGATCGGTAAGTGGGCCTGCTGAGCCAGAGGTGTTCCACTCTTTACAAGAAGTGACGCACGCATGGCATCCTACGCATACATTGAGATCTATAACGAGAGCTAGTTGTTTATTTTTTTTGCTCATTTTGTCTCCCCCGATTTTTTGAGGGCCATTCCTGGTACTTCAAATGCCTTTACTTGAGGCCATGTTTCTTTTGGTTCATTTTCGTCTGCTGGCGCTAAGCGAACTCTGACGTCATACCATCCAGCTTGACCAGTAATTGGATCAGAATTACTAACGGTGAAGCCGCCCAATGGTAGTTCTTCTGAGATGAGGTGGTTTAGCAGAAAACCTTTTTTGGATTCATCTGCATCGCTAGTTAAGCTCCAGGCGGATTCTGCTTTACCGATAGCATTCCAGGTCCACACTGTTCCGGGATCAACGGCCTCTGAATGTCTTGCCATACACTTGACCTTGCCCCACTGAGATTCAATCCACATCCATGCACCATCTGCAATGCCGTTTTTGATTGCGGTCGCTGAATTGACGTATAGATAGTTGTGACTATGAATTTGTCTTAACCATGCGTTTTGTGAATCCCATGAGTGGTACATCGCCATTGGACGTTGAGTAATCGCATTAAGGGTAAATTTAGTGAGATCAGTTGCTTCATCTTCAAGTGGCGGATACCAGAAGGGCAGTGGATCAAAATATTTATAGATGCGTGCTTTGAGATGCTCTGGTGGTTGGGCGCCAGGACGCTTCCCAGTTGCTGCTAAGCGGAAGCGTTGCAATATATCTGAGTAGATAGCGATCATGATCGGATCATTCTTCTGACGTAGAGCATTTTCTTTGGAGAAGTCTAAATACCCCTTGTTCCAGTTGCGCATGTACTGATGCTCTGGCGGCATGTGATATTGATGCACGCAGTTATTCTCAGCATATTTTTGCCATTGATTCGGATTAGGTTCACCGCGTAGTGGTTTATCTCCATCTTTGCCGCGCCAACCGCTTAAGAAGCCAATGCCTGAGTCTGGAGTAGTCTGGAAGCGAGTAATAAAATCGGGATAATCTTTAAACTTACGACCCCCTTCTGGCGTAGTAAATGCCGGAAATTTTAAGCGAGAGGCTAACTCAATGAGAACTTCCTGGAATGGCTTGCATTCTCCAAGTGGCTCTAAAACAGGGATGCGGACAGAGTCAACGGGACCATCAAATTCAGAAATGGGTCTATCGAGCATGCTCATGACATCATGACGTTCAAGATAGGTGGTATCTGGCAAAACTAAGTCAGCAAAGTCGACCATTTCAGATTGAAAGGCATCACACACTACTAAAAAAGGAATCTTAAACCCCCCTTTTTCATCTTTGGCATTGAGATGCTCGCGCACCTCCATCGTATTCATGGTGGAGTTCCATGACATATTTGCCATGAAGATCATGAGTGTATCGATGGAATAAGGATCCCCTTTTACTGCATTGGTAATGACGTTATGCATTAATCCATGGGCGGCTAAAGGGTGCTCCCAGGAATAGGCTTTATCAATCCGGAGTGGCTTGCCTTCTGAATCTAGTGCCAGATCTTCGGGTTGTGTCGGCCAACCCAATGGCGGTTTTGCTAATGGGGTATTGGGCTTAATATCATTTTCAGATGATGGTGGCTTTGCATTAGGTGGAACTTGTCTTGGATAAGGGGCTTTATGTCTGAATCCTCCTGGTCGATCAATGGTTCCCAGTAAAGACATTAATACTGCTAGGCCGCGGGTAGTCTGAAAACCATTTGAATGCGCCGAGAGACCTCGCATTGCATGGAAGGCTACTGGTCTGCCAGTCACAGAGTCATGCTTTTCACCCCATGAGTCCGTCCATCGAATCGGTAACTCAAATTCTTGCCCGAATGCTGTATCAGCCATTTCTAATGCAAGTTTGCGAATTCGTTCTGCTGGGATACTAGTAATGGCGGCAGCCCATTCTGGAGTGGTTTCACTCACCTGACGCTTGAGAAGTTCAAACGAAGGAACTACTTTCTTCCCTTGGTGCGGTCCTGGGCCCATGACATATTCACCCAATAGCGCGGGTGATGTGCCTTGTGCAAAGCAAGGTTTAGCACTTTGGGATTTTTCATCCCAGATGTATTTGTTATGGGGTAGATCTAAGTTCAGCGGATCAGAGTCAGGGTCATACAAGAACAAGCCTTCTTCCGGACCTGAGTCCATACAGACAAGCTGCGCTGAATTACTAAAACGTTTTAGGAATGGGGCATCATATTTCTCAAGGCGAATTAGCTCATGCATCAAGGCCATGAAGAGTGCGCCATCAGTGCCGGGTTTAATCGGAATCCACTCATCTGCAATTGCGGAATACCCAGTTCTCACAGGGTTGATTGAGATGAAGCGACCGCCAGCCCGCTTAAATTTCGATAATGCAATCTTCATAGGGTTACTATGGTGATCTTCAGCTGTGCCAATCATGACAAATAGCTTGGCTTGATCTAAATCTGGTCCACCGAATTCCCAGAAACTGCCGCCAATTGTATAAATCATTCCGGCAGCCATGTTTACGGAGCAAAAGCCACCGTGAGCCGCATAGTTGGGCGTGCCAAATTGCCTTGCAAATAAACCGGTAAGCGCTTGCATCTGATCGCGACCAGTAAAGAGTGCAAATTTCTTTGGATCAGTTGCGCGGATTTTAGCAAGGCGCTCGGTTAAAATCTCAAATGCTTTATCCCAGCTAATCGGTTCAAACTCGCCATTACCTCTTTCGCTTCCCGCTTTACGTAACAATGGTTGCGTGATGCGTGCTGGGGAATTTTGTTTCATAATTCCTGACGAACCTTTAGCGCAGATCACGCCTTGGTTTAACGGGTGCTCAGGATTTCCATCGATATAAACTAATTTTCCATCACGCAGATGTGCGCGAATGCCGCAACGACATGCACACATATAGCAGGTGGTTTTTTTTATTTCGGTTGCAGGTGCTTGCTTATTGATGGGGTCATGCACGGGATCGCTAGAAAATATTTTGAACATAGCCTTCTCAACTATTGAGGGTTTTTAGCAAGGAGAATGGCCATCGCTGTAGATGCCACTCTAGAAAAAATAGAATCAGATCTGGATGTCAGAGTGATTGGAACTTGGGCGCCCAAAATGGTTCCAGCGCATTCCGCTCCAGCCATATAGACAAAGGATTTATAAAGAATATTGCCAACTTGTAAGTCAGGTATCAGCAAGAGATCGGGATCTCCTGCCACCGTAGAATTAATCCCTTTGGTTCTTGCAGACTGAGCTGAAATTGCGTTATCAAATCCAAAGGGGCCTTCAATAATGGTGTCTGGAAATATTGGGTGAGCCATGTGCTCATCAACAATTTCTTTTGCATCTGTAGTGGATGACATTGCTGGATTAATGACTTCAGTAGCAGCAATAATGGCAACTTTGACATTATTGATACTCAATCTTTTTAGGGCATCTAGGCTGTTAGCAAGAATTTCTCTTTTGAGTTGAGCATTAGGGGTAATATTGACCACGGCATCGGTGACGCCAAGTAGTTTGTGATAGTGAGGAAGTTCAAATAAGAAGAGATGGCTTACGCGTTTATCAGTACGCAGTCCATCGCGACTCACAATTGGCCCCATGAGATCTTCGGTATGCAAAGATCCCTTCATCAGAACTGCCAACTTTCCTTCTTTAACCATCTCAACAGCCTTCTTGGTTGCTAAGATGGGATCTTTAGGCGTATCGACAATTTGTATGTCATCTAAAGAAAGCCCCTCAATACTAGCGAGTTCTTCAATATTTTTTTTGGGACCTATTAGTATAGGTATGCACAACTGTCTTTTGATGAGATCAAAAACTGTTTCCAATGCTGGAGCGCTAAGCGGATACACTACTCCAAGAGGTAAGTCACTCTTAGCCTCATTAATCATTTTTTCTAAGAGCGGGTATTTCACGTTTAGATATTCCCTAAGGTTTCAGTGATGCGGTACTGATTAGGAAAGAGTTTGTGAGATGCGTTTAGACGCTTCTTTAAGCTTGGGAATATGTTCCATGGCTTGGTTTAATGGTAGTCGTGCAGTTGCCGCATGAACTGCGATAGCTGCTACTACCTCACCCATGGGGTCTTTTACTGGAACGGCTACACAAGAGACTCCTAATACGTACTCTTCGTTATCGACTGCATAACCAGTACTCATAATCCTTTCCATTTCTGATTCAAGCAAGTGACGATCCGTAATGGTTCTATGAGTAAATTGTTCAAGCGGAAGATTTTCTAAGATCTTGGCGCGCTCGTCTGCAGGCTTGTAGGCTAGTAGTAGTTTTCCGCTTGCGCTGCAGTGAGGGGGAAGAACTGTGCCAGGTGGTAGATGGAGTCTTAAGGCCCAATTTGCCTCAACCCTATCTAGATAAAACAGCTCCCCGCGTCGCAGAACTGCAAGATTGCAAGTTTCACCAAGATCAACGACAAGTTTGCGCAAGATGGTGTGTCGTAGGGCTGATACGGTATCGTGAGTAAGGGTGGACATTGCTAAGCGAGATAGGCGCTCACCAGGTGCGTAAGTGCGGCCCCCAAGTTCCCTAGCCACTAATCCGGCTTCTTCAAAGATTGCCAAGGTTCGATGTAAGGATGCCTTTGGCATTCCTGTTATCAGCATTAGCTGAGCCAATGTGGCGGGTTGCTGAAGTGTGGCCAAAGCCTCCAATATGACAACACCCTTAAGCATTGAGGAGTTTTCGCCAGAATTATCCCTTTTGGCAATATCTAACTGATTGTTTGTGTCTAATTCCATCGTAGTCATAAAAATCTCATGAATTGTGATATTTTGTTCATTCTAATAGAACAATAGGAGAATTAGTAGGTTTTTTACTGGTGTTTTTACTAATATGAAACAACTTGTTCTACTGTGTAAGATGTATATTAAATAAATAAAAGCTAAAGGAGACGTCATGAAAGGTATTTTTAAGACTCGCCACCTGATTCTCGGTGTGATTTGCTTGATGTACTTCATAACATATATTGATCGTGTCAATATTTCCGTTGCCGGGCCCATGATTAAACAAGAATTCGGCCTGACTGCAACCCAGCTTGGCATTGTTTTTTCTGCTTTTGCCTATCCTTATGCAGCAATGCAAATTATTGGCGGCTGGTGCGCTGATCGATTTGGACCTCGCATTGTTCTTACTATTTTGAGCATTATTTGGGCGATAGCCACCATTCTTTGTGGCTTTGCATGGGGCGTTACGTCGTTGCTAGTGTTTCGTTTTATTTTGGGTATTGGCGAAGGTGGCGCATTCCCAACTGCAACCCGAGCTTTTACTTTTTGGCTTCCCGCTACTGAGCGTGGCTTTGCTCAGGGCATTACCCATAGCTTTGCTCGATTGGGTGGCGCAGTAACCCCCCCGATTGTTCTTGGGATTTCAATGCTTTATGGCTGGAGAGAGTCCTTCATTATTCTTGGCGTAATTAGTTTGGCTTGGACTATTTTATTTGTTTGGTATTTCCGCGATACCCCAATTTTGCATAAGGGTGTTACCGAACAAGAACTCAAAGAAATTGCCATAGACACAAAAAAAATGCGGTTTAGCCCATCGGTTACTAAGAAAACACCTTGGGCGGAGATGATTAAGAAGATGTGGTTGGTGACCTTCGTGGACTTTTGCTATGGCTGGTCATTATGGGTATTTTTAACTTGGCTACCTTCTTACCTAAAGGATGCGCGCGGATTTGACTTAAAACAATTGGCTCTTTTTACTGCTTTGCCTTTAATGGCAGGTGTGATTGGCGATACCTTAGGTGGGGTGGTATCTGATCAAGTTCTAAAAAGAACTGGAAACTTAAAGTTAGCTAGAAGAATGATGTTAATTATCGGCATGGGGGGTTCTTTGGCATTTATATTGCCAGTTGTTTCTGTAAACGATCCAATCACTGCCGTTGCCTTGCTTTCAGCCTCTTTCTTTTTCCTTGAGCTAACTAATGCAGTTTTATGGAGCTTGCCAATTGATATTGCTGGCTCTTATGCTGGCACGGCGGGTGGCATGATGAATACTGGATTTGGGGTTGCAGGTATGATCTCTCCAGTAGTGTTTGGTTATCTAATTGAGACAACGGGAAGTTATCGGGTCCCATTTTTTGTTTCGGCAGCATTGTTGGCTATCGGGGTAGTTGCCTCTCTCTTTATAGATCCCACCAATAAGCTGGAAGACTCTTAATCCTAAATTAACCGTAAATTAAGTAAGTGAATACCATGACACCTGTAGAAAACATTATTGAGCGCAGTCGCGTAGCTCAAAAGATTTTTGAACAATATACCCAAGACCAAGTGAACTTAGTGGTTGAGGCTGTAGCTTGGGCCATCTTGGAACCAAAGCGTAATCAGGAGCTTGCCGAGCTCGCCGTTCAAGATACCGGTCTTGGAGATGTGGCTGATAAATTTAAGAAGAATTTTAGGAAAACACTAGGTCTAGTGCGTGACTTAAGTTATGCAAAAACAGTTGGCGTTATTTCTGAGGATCTGCAGACGGGGCTTACTGAGTATGCGCGTCCTGTAGGCGTAGTGGCCGCTATTACACCGTCTACCAATCCTGGTGCGACGCCGATTAATAAAATTTTGAATGCTCTAAAGTGTCGAAATGCGGTAGTAGTGGCGCCATCACCAAAGGGGTATTCTACCTGTGCTCGCTTATTGGAGTTTGTTCATCTACAGCTAGATCAGGTACATGCGCCCCGAGATTTAGTGCAGATGTTGCCATTTCCAATTACCAAAGATTCAACAAACGAGTTGATGCGTTTATCTGACTTAGTAGTAGCTACTGGCTCTCAGGCCAATATTCGTGCTGCATACACTTGTGGGACTCCCGCCTTTGGTGTTGGTGCGGGTAATGTGCTGGTCATTATTGATGAGCACGCTGATGTTGCTGGCGCGGCTAATAAAATATTGCAATCCAAAACATTTGATAACGCTACTAGCTGCTCAAGTGAGAATGGTGTTGTGATTTGTGCGCAGGTCTATGACAAAGCCATAGACGCTCTTGAAGCTGCAGGTGGTTTGATGCTGGATGCTTCTGATAAAAAACGTCTGCAAGATGTTATGTTTCATGATGGCAAATTGACGTCTACTCTCACGGCGCAATATCCCGCCGTCATTGCCGAGCGCGCCCAGTTGCAAAATCCAAAAGCCAAATTAGCCAAGTTCTTTATGGTGGAAGAAACTGGGTTTGGGGCTTCAGCGCCATTTTCTGGTGAAAAA
Source organism: Burkholderiaceae bacterium (assembly GCA_947373615.1). Taxonomy (GTDB): domain Bacteria; phylum Pseudomonadota; class Gammaproteobacteria; order Burkholderiales; family Burkholderiaceae; genus Polynucleobacter. The sequence goes on from CANBYN010000059.1 coordinate 9,179, forward strand.
CTGAGCCCAATTTTAGCGGTTTGGAAGGCGGCTAATTTCGAAGTTGCTCAAGAGATTTTGGGCAATGTATATAACTATCAGGGGGCTGGACATTCTGTAGGTTTGCATACTGATTTAGGCGGGGAGGTTATGGAGAAG
>CANBYN010000060.1 GCA_947373615.1 Burkholderiaceae bacterium
AAAGCTAGCCTAATAGCAGCTAAAGCCGATGCAAAGGTTCTAGAAAAGTCTGCGAAAGCGACATCCAAGGCTAATGAGAAAAGTGCCGAAGCGCGTTTAGATGCAAACAATACAGTCAATGATGCCCGCAAGGATGCTGCTACAGACAAGACTGATGCAAAGTACGCAGTAGTTAAGGAGAAGTGCAATGCATTTGCAGATGGAGCAAAGGATCGTTGCTTAAATGATGCGAAGGCACAATTTGGTAAGAAGTAATTTAATCACAATAAACTATTGGCAATTCTTAAGAAGTTGAAGTTAATTAGTAAGTTAAATTATTTAAATCAATATAAATTAATCGTGGCATTTTGACTTTTTAATATATTGCGTTTGCAAGATAAGAAATGGGTTCTTTGGAACCCTTTTCTTATCTCTGTAGTTACCAAATTGATTTGAAATTTGCTAGGGGGCAAATGCACCACCGGCCTCAAGCGCTTTAAGCTCATCACCAGCAATTCCTAATTCTGCCAAGACTTCGTTTGTATGTTCGCCTAATAAAGGAGGATGTCTGCGCACTTGTTGCGGGGTGCCATTCATCTTGACGGCAAAACCTATATTAGGCACCTTACCCTCTATAGGGTGATCTATTTCCAAGCGCATTTTGCGATGACGTCCATGCTCGCTATCGAATGCTTGTGGATAGGTATTAATAGGGCCAGCTGGGATGCCTGCAGCAAGCAATGTGTCAACCCATTCCTCACTAGATTTGGTGACAAAGGTTTTTTCTAATTCGCTAGCTAGCTCTAAACGATTCGCTAAACGTAAGGGATTAGTTTTAAAACGGGGATCTTCGCACAACTCTGGACGATCAATGTTGTCGCACAAAAGTTTCCAGAGTTTTTGATTGGTGGCGCCCATCACAAAGTAACCATCAGAAGCCTTCATAGCCTGATAGGGGGCGCTCATGTGATTGGCGGTTCCTAGCTTATATGGTTCAACACCGGTACCCCAATACTGGGCAGTATCCCAGATAGAAAATGCTAAGGCGGAATCAAATAATGAAGCGTCAATGAATTGACCCTCACCCGTTTTTGTTTTACCAATATAAGCTGAGAGAATTCCGTAGATGGCAAATAGGGCGCATCCAATATCGGCTACCGGCACACCCGCTTTGACGGGGGGTCCATCGGGATAGCCAGTAACGCTCATTACCCCAGACATCGCTTGTGCCATTAAATCAAAACCAGGCCGATCCGCCCAAGGGCCGGTTTGTCCAAAACCTGAAATGCTGGCATACACCAAGCCAGGATTGATAGCCTGGAGTGATGGGTAATCAATTCCCAATTTCTTCATGACTCCAGGTCGATAGTTTTCTACCAAAATGTCAGCTTTTTTAACCAACTCAAAGAAGACTTTTTTCCCGGCTTCGGTTTTGAGATTTAAAGTGAGGCTACGCTTATTGCGGTTCATATTTAAAAAGCCCATGCTATCTGAGCCTTTCATCTTGAATCCCATCGCGCCACGGGTTTGATCGCCAGTTCCAGGAGGCTCAATTTTTATAACATCAGCGCCCAAATCAGCTAGGAGCATGCAGCAATAGGGTCCAGCCATAACCTGGCTTATATCTAGAACGCGCACGCCGGAAAGGGGAAGTGGTCTGGCCGATGGGTTTGACTCGCCATGCATAGGTGTTTTCGTCATTGTCTCGATTGTTTTTATATGTTTAGAATGAAGCTCTAATAGTAACAAACACAATTAAAACAATATTGGAGACTTTATGTTGGTTAAAACACCAAAGTGGGTTACACGTAGCGTACTTACATTGGCGCTCAGCGCAAGCTCACTTTTAGCTTTGGGACAGCAGGCTTATCCTACAAAGCCAATTCGTTTAATTGTCGGGTTCGCGCCTGGTGGTGGCACGGATATCGTGGCGCGTGCAATCGCCCCAAAGATGGGCGAAATTCTTGGACAAAGCGTAATTGTTGAAAATAAATCAGGTGCTGCAGGAACAATTGCTGCCGATCAAATAGCCAAATCAAATCCTGATGGCTACACTTTGTTAGTCGGACACTCAAACTCCAATGCTATTGCTCCTTATGTATTAACTAATGTTCAGTACAACCCAGCCACGGATTTCACGCCAATTACTTATTTAGGGTATGTGCCAAATGTTTTGGTAGTTAAGGCTTCATTGCCAGTGAATTCAGTGTCGCAACTTATATCCCTTGCAAAAGCCAATCCAGGGCAGATGACTTATGGTTCTTCAGGTATTGGTAGTACACAACATTTAGCAGGTGCCTTATTTGCAAAGATTGCTGGCATTCAATTAAATCACGTACCTTATAAAGGAAGTGGTCAAGCTATTATTGACTTGCTCGGTGGGCAAATTACGATGAACTTTGACACCTTGCCGCCTAACTTACAGCAGATTAAAGATGGAAGCTTAAAAGCTTTAGCAATCTCCACCCCGAAACGGTTGCCCATTCTTCCAAATGTGCCGACCTTTAATGAGGTAGGTATTACAGGCTTTGATGTAACCAATTGGTATTCAGTGATGGGTCCCAAGGGAATGGATCAGGCAGTTGTGAACAAGATTGACCAGGCTGTAAAAGCGGCGATGGCTGATCCTCAGATCAAAAAGACTTTAGATTCCCAAGGATTGCAACCTGAAGGTCCAACAACACCAGCAGCCTTTAGCCTCTTTCTAGCCGGTGAATTGGCTAAGTATCAGCGTTTAGTGAAGAGTCTGAACATTAAGGCGGAATAGATACATCGATGACTCAAGCTGCGCAAGTATTGTTTGAACTGAAAGGTAGTGTTGCTTACATAACCTTTGATCATGTGATCGCTCGTAATGCGATGACAGTCGGCATGTATCAAAATCTGAAAACAATCTGCATTGATATTGCAAAGAATCCTCAGGTCCGTGTAGCCATCTTTAGAGGTGCGGGCGGCAAGTCATTTGTCTCGGGTAGCGATATCGCACAATTTTCAAGTTTTACTAACGGTCAAGATGGGGTGCGTTACGAAGAGGCCATTGACGACTACCTCGCCCCCTTAGCCTCTTTACCCATCCCCACAATTGCGGTAGTTGATGGTATGGCCGTAGGCGGCGGCTTGGCAATTGCTAGTTGCTGCGACTTTCGAATTTCTAATCATGAAGCTAAGTTCGGAGTGCCGATCGCGAAAACACTGGGCAACTGTCTATCTGCAAGTAATATTGCTTGGCTTGTTGCTCATTTGGGAATTAATCTTGTGAAGCGAATGTTGCTCTTAGCGGAAATGATTTCGGCAAAGGAATTGGTGCAGCAGGGTTACTTGTTTGCGACTTATGAAACCGATGAGTTGAGTAAAGAGGCTCAAGATCTTGCAGAGCGTCTTACTGTATTGGCGCCAATTACCCAGAAATCGACCAAACTTGTTTTGGCAAGGTTATTAAAAAATCAATTACCAGATTGCCAGGATTTAATTGCGGAAACTTATGGTAGTAATGATTTTAAAAATGGCGTCGCTTCATTCTTGAGGGGTGAGCCTCCAGTATGGACTGGTAAGTAAGATCTAATTCAAGAATCCTAATCTAAAAACATTTCTTGTAAATTGTTTAAGTAGCGCAATCCCAATTCAGTGGCTTTAAGTTTGCTTGGATTTTCATCTAGCAAACCTTTCTTGCAAGCATCCCCTAGGCCTTTGCTGACATTGCTAAGTGGCAAACCCGTTCTTTCGCTAAACGTATTAGTATCCACCCCATCAGTTAGCCGAAGCGTATTGAGCATGAATTCAAAGGGAAGATCTTTGGCTGAAATTTCTCTTGATTCGATTAATGCATTACCTGAAGTTTCCATCGACTGCATATACGTATCTGGATGGCGTTCACGTACTTGACGAGTAATCTTATTCGGAAAGGAGATCTTGCCATGCGCTCCTGCGCCTATCCCAATGTAATCACCAAAGCGCCAGTAGTTGAGGTTATGCTTGCATTCCCAATTTTTTTTAGCATACGCAGAAACTTCATATCTTCGATAGCCTGCTTTGGTAAGTAAATCTATATTCTGCTCAAAAATAGCATCGATCTGATCTTCGTTAGGTAACTCTGGTGGAAAGTTAGCAAAGTAAGTATTGGGCTCAAGGGTAAGGTTATAAAAAGAGAGGTGCGGTGTATTAAATGAGAGGGCAGTATCTACATCTGCTTTTGCAGCCTCTAGCGTCTGCTTGGGTAATCCATACATGAGATCTAAATTCACAGACTTAAAGTATTTCACTGCGATCTCGATGGCGCGTTTAGCTTCTGCACCATTATGTATGCGACCCAAAGCTTTTAGCTGCTCGTCCTGAAAACTTTGAATCCCTAAGGAGACTCGATTAATGCCAGCTTTTGCAAATCCGGCAAATTTACTTGCTTCTACAGATCCAGGGTTGGCTTCCATAGTGATTTCGGCATCGGGCTCTAATGTCACGCGGGCCCGGATAGCCGAAAGTAGCTGATCCATGCCCTCAGGAGAAAGAAGGCTAGGCGTGCCGCCTCCAATAAAGATGCTATGAACTTGACGACCCCAAATATTGGGCAATTCCATTTCCAAGTCTTTGATAAGAGCCTTGATATAGCGTTGCTCATCAAATCCGTTTGCCAGTCCAGAAGTAGCATCTTTTATTTGATGTGAGTTGAAATCACAATAAGGACATTTTTTTTCGCACCAAGGAAAGTGAATATACAAAGACAACGGTGGTAACGCTGCCAATGAAACTTGATTGGGGCTGCTATTGAGCGCCATACTTAAGAGCGAGCTTTTAATTGCGAAATCAATTCACGCATGGCTTGGCCACGATGGCTAATGAGATTCTTATGAGTAGGATCTAATTCTGCAGCAGTCTTATTTAAATCGGGTAAGAAAAAATAGGGGTCATATCCGAAGCCATTATCTCCCCTAGGAGTATTAATAATTTTTCCATACCAGCGTGTTTGCACAATGAGGGGCTCTGGATCATTCTCGTTCCGAACAAAAACCAACGCGCAAACATAATGCGCGCCATAATTATCGTGACCGTTAAGTTCAGTAATTAACTTTTTATTGTTCGCATCATCATTTGCTGGTTCGCCTGCATAGCGTGCGGATAAAACGCCTGGCTGTCCGTTTAACGCATGAGCACATATTCCAGAGTCATCAGCAAGCGCTGGCAAACTACTAGCTAAGCTGGCATGCCGTGCTTTAGCAAGGGCATTTTCCACAAAGGTATGGTGAGGTTCTTCGGCGGAGGAAATGCCCAGCTCACCTTGGGGAATGACTTGAAAATTTAAGAGGTCTAGGAGCGCCTGAAATTCCCTGACCTTGCCAGCATTGTTGGATGCGAGAACGATTTTTTGCATTTCTTAAAAATTACTTTAGCGCATCAATTTGTAGTTGGGTTAACTCTTGAATGCCTTGTTCGGCTAAATCAAGAAGAGCCGTAAGTTCTGCTCTTGAAAAAGCGGCTCCTTCCGCAGTTCCTTGAACTTCAATCATTCCGCCTTTGCCGGTCATGACCACATTCATATCTGTATCACAAGAGGAGTCTTCTGGGTAGTCTAGATCGAGAACCGGCGTACCTTGATAAATACCAACGGAGATTGCGGCCACACTGTCAATGATTGGATCTTTGGTAAGTACACCTTTTTCTAATAACTGGTTCACCGCATCCCTAGCAGCAACATAGGCGCCAGTGATGGAGGCAGTGCGGGTTCCGCCGTCTGCTTGTAATACATCACAATCTAAATGTATAGTGCGTTCGCCTAAGGTTTCTAAATTAAAGACGCTACGCATGGCGCGGCCAATAAGGCGTTGTATTTCTTGCGTGCGGCCTGATTGTTTGCCACGGGCTGCTTCACGATCACTGCGAGTATGAGTCGATCGGGGCAACATGCCATATTCAGCGGTAACCCAACCCTCGCCTGAACCTTTCTTATGGGGAGGCACTTTTTCCAGGATGCTGGCAGTGCAAAGCACCTTGGTATCTCCAAATGCGATCAATACCGAACCTTCAGCGTGTTTGGTAAAGGCTCTAGAGATGGTGACGGGGCGTAGGTCTTTGGGTTTACGACCGCTAGGGCGGGTGATGTTACCTGAGTTTGTGTCGCTCATGGGGTTTAGTCCTAAAGGTTGGGCATGAATCTATAAAGAATTTACAATGTTCATATGATATCGAGCATGACTGGTTATGGCAGCGCTTCTCGCCAAGTCTCCCTAGGGGCTGGTGTAGTAGCTGATCTGCAGGTGGAATGTAGGGCTGTTAATAGCCGCTTTCTGGATTTGGGCTTTCGTCTGCCTGATGAGTGTCGAGGGGCAGATCCTGCTCTACGGGAAATGGCTACTAACAGCCTATCCCGAGGAAAAGTGGAATTTCGTGCTGCTTGGCGACTAAACAGTGGCGCTACTGGAGTTACTAAGAGCAATCCCCATGCCTTAGGCGCCATCAATAAGGATCGCCTTGACGCTTTATATACCCTACAAGAAAAGGCTCAAGACGCATTTCCTAAGGCCCAAGAGTTAAGTATTGCCGAAATATTGCGTTGGCCTGGGGTAGTTTCTGAGCCGCGCGGCGAGGAGGAGGGTTGGATTGCAGCTACCGTGGAAGCTGGGCGCGCTGCTTTGGGCGCGCTCATCGATAGTCGCAATGCAGAAGGCAAAGCCTTAGTTGGGGTGCTGACAACTATTACTACTAAGATGCGGGATATTGTTAAGGTAATTGAGCCTAAGGTTCCAGAGTATGTTGCTCAATACCAAGAAAAGCTCACTGAACGTCTTGCAGAAGCTTTGGCTGCTCAAGAGCAGGCCAAAGCAGGTGCTGAGTTGATGGAACGCATTCGTCAAGAGGTTGTTCTTTATGCGGTGCGTATAGATGTGGCTGAAGAGTTTGCTCGCTTAAAAACGCACCTGCAAGCTGTTGATACTGCATTGGCCGGTAAAGGCCCTGTTGGAAAGCGTTTAGATTTTCTAATGCAAGAGCTTAATCGTGAAGCCAATACTTTAAGTTCAAAGTCGGTTTCAGAAGAATGCACGCAAGCTGCATTAGAGCTCAAGCTTTTAATTGAACAAATGCGTGAACAAGTTCAAAATTTAGAGTAATCCGTACAATTGATTTATGACTAGTCCAATTCAGACTCCCTCCTATCAAGGCAGTATGTTGATGATTGTTGCTCCTTCAGGCGCAGGAAAATCCTCTTTGGTAAATGGTTTACTTAAAGAGGATGCTGGTCTCAAACTTTCTTTATCAACCACTACTCGTGCCCCAAGACCGGGGGAGATTGATGGCAAGGATTATCGTTTTGTAACTAAAAAAGATTTCCAGCTAGAGCGGGATCAAGGGCATTTCTTAGAATGGGCAGAGGTTCATGGTAACTTTTATGGAACTTCGAAACCTTGGATTGAATCGCAAATGCAAGCGGGTAGCGATGTCATTCTTGAGATTGACTGGCAGGGTGCACAACAAATTCGAAAGCTTATTCCAGCCGTGCAGTGGATTTTTATTTTCCCCCCTTCTATTGATGCGTTAGAAGAACGCCTAAGTAAACGCGGACAGGATGATGAGGCAACTATTCAGCGTCGGTTAGCGGCTGCTCATATAGAGCTGTTACATGCCCATGAGGCTGACTATATCGTGGTGAATGATTCATTTGAGCAGGCACTGATTGATTTGAAGCATATCCTAGCCTCCTGCCGTCTGCGTTCAGAGCCTGTTATGGCGAGAAATCCAGCCCTTTTAAAGCGTCTCGGGGTTTAATCAGTTATCCTATAGGTATTGAAGCTAAATTAAGTGAGTCAAGCATGGCCCGTATTACTGTAGAAGATTGCCTTAAAACCATCCCCAATCGTTTTGAATTAGTTTTGGCTGCGACTTATCGCGCTCGCCAATTGGTTCAAGGTCACTCCCCACGTGTTGAGTCCAGAGATAAAGCCACAGTAGTAGCATTGCGAGAAGTGGCTGCTGGCGTGACTGACCGTGACATGTTGACCAAAGTACCTTTGTAATTTAGGAGTTCCGGTGTGGAGCTCCCTCTAGGATCGACCAATACATCGGAATTAGCAGGAGCGGGCTCGCCTCAAACGGTCCCGCTAGGGCTTGCCCCATCCAATACTCTGATTATCCCAGAGGCGACTCCGCCTCAAGGTGGTAAAAAATCAATCATTGCCTCGTTGTTGGCGCAATCTAGTCGCCATCTATTTGGGCCCACATCTGTCCCTAGCGCCCCCCTAAAGCATCAAGTTATTTCGATTGAAGGGTTGCTTTCAAAACTAAGTTACCTAAAGCCTGAAGAAATATCGCAAATCAAGAAGGCATTTCAATTTTCTGATGCCGCTCATTTAGGTCAATATCGTCATAGTGGGGAACCATACATTACCCATCCATTGGCGGTAGCAGAACTATGTGCTACATGGCGTTTAGATGCCCCTTCAATCATGGCAGCGCTGTTGCATGATGTGATTGAAGATACAGGCTGTACTAAGGCAAATTTAGTGGAAAAGTTTGGTAATAAGGTGGCTGAGCTGGTGGAAGGCCTTACTAAGCTCGACAAGTTAGAGTTTCAGAGTCATGCAGAAGCTCAAGCAGAAAGCTTTCGAAAAATGTTTATGGCAATGGCACGAGATGTTCGGGTCATTCTGGTTAAGCTTGCCGATCGCACGCATAACATGCGCACCCTTGATGCGGTCCCGATGGAGAAACGCCGACGGGTAGCCGCAGAGACAATTGAAATCTATGCACCTATTGCACACCGCTTAGGTTTGAATATTATCTATCGTGATTTGCAGGACCTTAGTTTCCGTTATTCAATGCCAATGCGTTTTCGGGTGATTGAAGGTGCTGTCAAGCGGGCGCGTGGCAATCGCAAAGAAATGGTGGAAAAGATTTTGCAGGCTTCGCGCAAGGCGTTTTCAAAAGCTAATCTTGAAGCTGATTTGCGGGGTCGTGAAAAAACTCTCTTTAGCATCTATAACAAAATGCGAGCTAAGCATTTGAGTTTTTCTCAGGTGCTAGATGTGTATGCGTTCAGGGTTACTGTACATTCAATTGACGAGTGCTATCGTGCATTGGGCATCCTACATTCCTTATACAAACCCATGCCAGGCAAATTTAAAGATTACATTGCCATTCCGAAGTTAAATGGTTATCAATCCTTGCATACTACTTTATTGGGTCCTTCTGGGGTGCCGGTCGAGTTTCAGATTCGTACCGCGGATATGCATGCAGTTGCGGAGGCTGGAGTTGCAGCGCATTGGGCTTACAAAGATGGATCCCCAGATATGAGTGAAGTGCAAAACCGTGCTCATCAATGGCTGCAAT
>CANBYN010000061.1 GCA_947373615.1 Burkholderiaceae bacterium
TCGCCTCATTGGCAAAGGGCCGTTAAAAGCGGCTTGCGAAATGTGGATTATGAGAGTGGCAGGGTTAAAACCTGACTCTGTAAATTTATCAATATCGAGGAAAAGTTCATGGCTTCAGAGAAATCAAAGATTATTTACACACTGACAGATGAAGCGCCGCTTTTGGCGACTTGCGCATTTCTGCCAATTATTCGTACTTTTACAGCGCCTGCTGGGGTAGAGATTGTTAATAGCGATATCTCTGTAGCCGCGCGTATCTTGGCTGAGTTTGCTGACTGCCTTTCTGCTGAGCAAAAGGTTCCTGATAATTTAGCGGAGCTTGGCAAGATGACTTTATTGCCAGACACCAACATCATCAAGCTTCCAAACATTAGTGCCTCTGTTCCTCAATTACTTGCGGCAATTAAAGAGTTGCAATCTAAGGGCTACAAGATTCCTGATTTTCCAGATGATCCTAAAAACGATGCTGAAAAAGCAATTCGTACTCGTTATTCCAAATGCCTGGGTAGCGCTGTAAACCCAGTATTGCGCGAAGGCAACTCGGATCGTCGCGCACCTCCTGCGGTGAAACGTTATGCTCGTAAAAATCCGCACTCTATGGGCGTGTGGAGCCAAGCTTCCCGTACACACGTTTCTCATATGCATGAAGGCGACTTTTACGCTGGCGAAAAGTCAATCACATTGACTAAGGCTTGTGATGTGGTGATGGATTTGGTTACCAAAAGCGGCAAAACCATTGTGCTTAAACCAAAAACCACTTTACTGGCTGGCGAAATCATCGACAGCATGTACATGAGCAAAAAAGCATTGTGTGACTTCTATGAAAAAGAAATTGAAGATGCATATAAGACTGGAATGATGTTGTCCTTGCACGTCAAGGCCACCATGATGAAGGTATCTCATCCGATCGTGTTTGGTCATGCAGTCAAAATTTTCTACAAAGACGCTTTTGAAAAACACGCTAAGTTATTCGAAGAGTTAGGTGTGAATGCTAACAATGGCATGAGCAGCTTATATGACAAGATCAAAACTTTGCCAGAGTCAAAGCGCGAGGAAATCATTCAAGATTTGCATGCGTGCCATGAGCATCGTCCAGCATTAGCGATGGTGGATTCTGCAAAAGGCATTACCAACTTGCATTCTCCAAGTGATGTGATTGTGGATGCCTCGATGCCTGCCATGATTCGTGTTGGTGGCAAGATGTGGGGCGCCGATGGCCGCTTACATGACACCAAGGCGGTGATTCCAGAAAGTACTTTTGCTCGCATCTATCAAGAAATGATCAATTTCTGCAAAACTCACGGGAACTTTGATCCAACCACCATGGGTACAGTGCCTAACGTGGGCTTAATGGCTCAACAAGCAGAAGAGTACGGTTCACACGATAAGACTTTTGAAATTCCAGAAGATGGTGTAGCACGTATCGTGGCAGATGACGGCACTGTATTACTTGAAGAAAATGTAGAAGCGGGCGATATCTGGCGTATGTGTCAGTGTAAAGATGCTCCGATTCGTGACTGGGTGAAGTTAGCCGTCAATCGTGCACGCCTCTCTAATACTCCAGCAGTATTTTGGCTAGATGAGTACCGTCCACATGAGGCTGAGCTAATCAAAAAAGTTAAAACCTATTTAAAAGATTACGATCTTGAAGGGGTTGATATTCAGATCATGTCTCAAGTGCGTGCGATGCGTTATACCTTAGAACGTGTGATTCGTGGCAAAGATACGATTTCGGTTACTGGGAATATTTTGCGTGACTATCTCACAGACTTGTTCCCCATCATGGAATTAGGTACTAGCGCAAAGATGTTGTCTATCGTGCCTTTGATGGCCGGTGGCGGGCTCTTTGAAACAGGCGCTGGTGGTTCTGCTCCTAAGCATGTTCAGCAGTTGGTTGAAGAAAACCACTTGCGTTGGGATTCTCTAGGTGAATTCTTGGCCTTAGCAGTATCCCTGGAGGATATTGGTGATAAGACGGGTAATCCTAAGGTCAAGATCTTGGCTCGCACTTTAGATGAAGCTACTGGTAAATTATTGGAAAACAATAAGTCACCTTCACCACGTACAGGTGAGTTAGATAACCGTGGTAGTCAGTTCTACTTGGCAATGTACTGGGCCGAAGCATTGGCTGCGCAAACCGAAGACAAAGAGTTGCAGGCGTACTTTGCGCCTTTAGCTAAATCTTTGGCTGAAAATGAGCAAAAGATCGTTGCTGAGTTCAAGGCGGTTCAAGGCAAGCCAGCGGACATTGGCGGCTACTTTGTTGCAGATCCTGAGAAGTGCAAAGCGGTCATGCGCCCAAGCGCTACTTTCAACGCTGCATTGAAAGCTGCTCAGCACTAATGTAAAAAAATTAGCTTGAATCATCAAAGGCAAACCTGAGGGTTTGCCTTTTTTCTTTATTGGGTTATTTCTTTCAAAGGGCGATGCACAATCGGAGCGATTTTGTTAAATAAATGGCATTCTCCGTGCATTTGTGAGACATCGAGCAATAAATCCATAACAGTAGCAAAATAGTTCCATTACTTTTACTGAGGTTCGCAATGCGTTTTATTGACAAGACTATTGGTGTAAGCGACATTACCCCTCAAGCGGTTTTTGAAAATCGCCGCACACTCATTAAAGCTGCCGCTGCTGGTAGTTTTGGCATGGCTTTGGCGCCTTGGTTCTCAAGGCAGGCTTTGGCAGCTACTCCTGAAAAGCTAGGCGCCGCATTAAATTCCGCATACGCCTCTAAAGAGGACCTCACTCCCTTAAAGTATGCAACTAGCTATAACAACTTTTATGAGTTTGGAACTGATAAAGCCGACCCCGCTGCTTATGCGGATAGTTTGCAAACACGACCATGGACTATTTCCATTGAGGGCTTGGTAAAAAAGCCAGTGACGCTGGATATTGATGCGCTCCTAAAAATAGCCCCAATGGAAGAGCGTATCTATCGGATGCGATGCGTCGAAGGTTGGTCAATGGTAATTCCTTGGGATGGCTACTCTTTGTCCAAGCTGATTAGTAAAGTGGAGCCATTGGGATCGGCTAAGTATGTGGAATTTATTTCCTTAGCCGATCGCAAGCAAATGCCCGGCATCAAAAGCAACATTATTGAGTGGCCCTATAAAGAAGGCCTGCGGATGGATGAGGCGATGAATCCTTTAACCTTGCTGACGTTTGGTATGTATGGCGAGGTGTTGCCAAAACAAAATGGAGCCCCTGTCCGCATTATTGTGCCCTGGAAATATGGCTTTAAAAGTGCCAAATCGATCGTCAAAATCCGATTTACCGAAGAAATGCCAAAGACAAGCTGGAGTCAGTTCGATGCCAGGGAATACGGCTTTTATTCGAATGTCAATCCTCAGGTAGATCATCCGCGCTGGAGTCAGGCAACTGAGCGACGCATTGGCGATCCTAAAGGAATGTTTGCGCCAAAGATCAAAACCCAGATGTTTAATGGTTATGGTGAGCAGGTAGCCAGCATGTATGCTGGGATGGACTTGAAAAAATATTATTAAGCAATTTAAGGATGCCGGGCTAATGACTAAAATTTATTCCACGCTCTTTAGTGCTTGCCTTTTCTTCTTTACTTTTTCAGCCTATGGGCAGGCAGGCGAATTGCCGGTTAAAACAATACCTTCATTAGAGGTATCGCGTTATCTGGGTACTTGGTATGAGATCGCTAAATTTCCCAATTGGTTTCAACGCCTATGCATTAGCAATACTAAGGCGGTGTATTCGGTCAGGCCCGATGGCAATTTAAAGGTCCTCAATAGTTGCAAAGTTGCCGATGGAGAGATTGCAGAGGCAGAGGGCGCTGCGCATCAAATAGGGGCAAAGGATTCTCCTAAATTGGAGGTACGGTTTGCGCCGGCTTGGCTCTCCTTTTTGCCGATGGTTTGGGGAGATTATTGGATTATTGATTTAGATCCTCAGTATCAAGTGGCGGCGGTTAGTGATCCACACCGTAAGTACCTTTGGGTACTGTCGAGAACACCCCAGCTAGATACAAAAGTGTATGAAGAGCTACTGCAACGATTGCAGTCCCAACAATTTGATATTCGCAAGCTTGAGCTCACACCGCAAACGAGTATGCAAAAGAATTAAAGTGGGTCACTATTCATTACCGCCTGGAATTGAGGTCTTTGAGAGAGGGTGGCTTTCAGCAAACAACATCCTGCACTTTGGCGATGACGATGTTTCCTTGGTAGACACTGGATTTCATGCCCATCAAAATCTCACCCTTTCTTTAGTTCGTAATACGCTAGACAAGCATCATTTGACCAGGCTCAGTAAGATTATCAATACCCATCTTCATTCTGATCACTGCGGTGGTAATGCTGCCTTGATGAGGGAATTTAATTGTGAAATTTTCATTCCTGAAGCAGAAGCGTCTGCAGTCAAGAGTTGGGATATCGATTTATTGAGTTACAAGAATCTGGGTCAAGACTGTCCGAAATTTTCCCATCAGGGTGTATTGATTCCAAACCAAGAGATATTGCTCGGTCGATATTCCTGGGAAATATTGACTGCCCCTGGCCATGATCCTCATTCGGTCATGCTCTATCAAGCCGAACATCGCATTTTAATTTCAGCCGATGCTCTATGGGAGGAAGGGTTTGGGGTGATCTTTCCTGAGCTGTGGGGTGAGGCGGGATTTGAGGAGGTAGCACAAACCTTAGATCTCATCGAGAGGCTGAAGGTAGATCTGGTGATTCCAGGACACGGAAAGCCGTTTACAGATCTGGCTCAATCTCTGGCTACGGCGCGCTCTAGATTAGATTATTTGGCATCGGATCCGGACCGGAATGCTCGCCATGGTGCAAAGGTGTTGTTAAAGTACCGACTGTTAGAGTGGCGTAGCAAAGAATTAGATGCGATTCATGAGTGGATCGCGAGCACACCAGCCTTAGTCAGTGCTGCAAGACTGCTCAACATGAGTATGGATGAATTTATTCAATGGCTACCTAAAGCCTTGGTCAAGTCGGGCGCAGCAAAACTCGATGGCAAGTATCTTGTGGATCTAGCTTAGTTTAGAAATTGATCGAAATTTTCCCATAGGCAGTCCAATCATAGACTTGGTAGTTCTGCACAACTTGTTTGGCAGCGCCCACTGCGAGTAAAAGATGTTTGTTCAGCCGATAGGTCAGCATCGCATCAATTGGGATAAACCAACCGCCACTAGTAGAGTTATAAAGAATCCCGTTTTCATCCCAAAATCGAAGCTGAGTATTAGGACCAAGATTCAGGCCAATAGTGGGATAAAGCTCTAGTCGGTTAAATACTGGTAGAAGGGGGGTTCCAGATGGTGCTTTTGAATTAAATCCAAACATATATCTGGCTAATGGTGAAATATCAGCAAGTAGGTGTTTACTAGGATCAGCTGGCTTGAAAGAGGTGCTCACTTGCGGTCCTATTGCCCATTGCCCTTGATTGCTAAGAGGCGCATATAGGCGTGCACCCAAGTTAGCAAACCAGTCCGCTTGACCGCCCCAAATGGTCAGCATGGCGTTATTCGCTGAAAAGTTACCCGTAGATTGGTTTGGAAGTAGCTGGCCATAGAAAGCGCTGTAAGCAGTATCTAACCGAACGAGGCCATGCCAAGTATCAATATTGATTGGGTTGTAGTAACGAAGATTTAGGGTGTCGTCATAATTTTCAGAGCCAAGATAGCTGTGGTAGCCCCAGAACTCCAGAATGTGATCTTCAGACCAGTTTTGAGAGGTGTTTACCAGGCCAAGGATAGGTTGATTGGGCAAATTTTCCGCCGCATGGATGCCAAGACCATACGTGAGGATTAGAAAAAAAGCGATTACACGCAAAGATGCCATATAACGATTAATATTAAATTACAAATAACAATTTACAAAAGATTCGTAGAGGAAGTATGGAACATATCGTTTTGGTTACTGGAGCAACTGCTGGTTTTGGTGAGGCAACTGCTAGACGGTTTTTGGCGCATGGAAATAAGGTCATCGCAGTGGGAAGAAGGCCCGAGCGTTTAAAGGCTCTTCAAAATTCACTTCCAGTTGAGCAGCAGAAAAAATTACTTACGTTGGTAGTCGATGTTTGCGACAGTGCGAAGGTAGATGATTTAGCTGCTACCCTGCCTTCTGAGTTTGCAAATGTCACGATACTCGTAAACAATGCCGGTCTTGCTCTAGGCTTGGAGCCAGCATATAAAACCAGTATTTCAGATTGGGATCAGATGATTGATACCAATATCAAAGGATTGGTGCATATGAGCCGCGCATTCCTACCAGGAATGGTTGAGCGTAAATTGGGTCATGTGATTAACATCGGCTCAGTTGCCGGTCTTTATCCTTACCCAGGAAGTAATGTGTATGGCGCTACCAAGGCATTTGTAAAGCAATTTAGTCTTAATCTCCGCGCAGACTTAATTGGTACGCCATTGCGCGTTAGTTGTATTGAGCCCGGCTTAAGCTCTGGAACTGAATACTCAAATGTACGTTTTAAGGGCGATGACGCAAAGGCGGAAAAGGTTTATGAAGGAGTGCATTCTTTGAGCGCTGATAATATTGCAGAGGCAATTTTTTGGGTTGCAACTCTGCCTTTGCACATGAATGTGAATGCTCTAGAAATTATGCCGGTACAACAATCGTTTGCAGGAACTACATTGCATCGCGGAGAGTTCTAGGCTTTCGGTTTTTTCCATTGATAAAACTGGGGAAAAACACGCATGACTACGGGGCCGTCAAAATCCCATGATTTGCAGGTACCCAGATAAAGAGGTGGCTTATTGTTTTCTGGATCATATAAAGCCCCTGGGATGGCCTGAAAGGCAGCAGTCGCAAGACTGGCTAAGAGCTCCCGCAAATGGGTGCACCCTTTAATTCCGCCTAAGTTTGCTTCAATGGTTTTGCGCCATCCCTTGCCAATCCGAGCTCCAATGAGGCTATCCATAGGCGGGATGACTTCAGGGCACTCTGGATGGGGGTGACTGATCATTGCCACTTCAATGTCCTTAATGGTCATTTGATCATCGAGGGAGACACGAACCCACATATCATGAAAGGCCTCGCCTGGATTCCAAGTCCTGATGCCAGTAACAAAGCGATCTGTTTTGTAATCCTTAAGATGTCCTTCAATATCCCACAAACCATCTTCTCTGGAGTACCCCTGAAAAGTAATTTCGCGAGTGTGAAGCAGGGTGCGGGGAGTGGGGGTAGAAAGCATAAAATTTTGACGGTCTATTGATGGCAATGTTTAATAATAATCAATTGGCGAATCCGCATTGGGCTGTTTAACTACGGAGATGCTCTGTAGTATCCTTTCCAGCATATGGCCAAACCAATTTCCTTAGAAAAGATTCTCTTTAGCCAAGGCTTTGGAACGCGTCGTTACTGTTGCGATCTGGTGTACTCTGACCTAGTCAAGGTCAATGGGGCTCTGGCCAATGATCCAGAGCAGCGTATTGCCACTGAAAATCTGGTTGTCAATGTGGAGGGAAAAGATTGGGAGTATCACGAGAAAGCCTATATCGTCTTTAATAAACCCCCCAACTTTGAGTGTTCACATAAAACAAAGCATCACCCGAGCGTCTACAGTTTGCTTCCTAGCCCCTTTGTGGAAAGAGGGCTGCAGTGCGTTGGACGTTTAGATTACGACACTACGGGTTTATTATTAATCTCAGATGATGGTCAGTTCATCCATAAAATGACGAGCCCAAAGAAAAATATCGGGAAAGTGTACGAGATCACAGCATCTGATCTCATTACACAAACCCAAATCGATCATCTTCTGAATGGGGTGGTTTTAGACGATGACCCTAAACCTTGTTATGCGACTGCTTGCCAACAGATTTCGGAAAAGGTATTGGCAATGACGATCGTGGAAGGACGTTATCACCAAGTAAAGCGCATGATGGCTGCGGTGGGAAATCATGTGGCTAAACTACACCGCACTGAGGTTGGGGCTTACGTGATGCCTCATGATTTGACAGAAGGTCAGTGGCGCTGGTTATACCCAGATGACCTAAAGCAGCTTTCTCAAAGTGTTACTACTTAAATCGAGACTTGAATGTTGCCAGCGACCTTTAATTTTGAAAGTACCATCCCGTTATGGCGCCTTGATTCTGGCGGAAAGAAAATCATAAGGGAATTTACTTTTTTGGACTTTGCGCAAGCATTTGAATTTATGACCCGTTGCGCGCAATACGCCGAGCAAATTAATCATCATCCTGATTGGTCGAATTCTTGGAATAAGGTGATGGTTCACTTAAGCACCCACTCGTGCAATGCAATTACTGATCTCGATATTGAGCTGGCAAAAGCGATGGATCTATTTGCAGCGCAAGTGACCAGCAATCATTAATGCTCATCACCTTCGTAATCTTCTTCATTCAGACTCATTAAAATCGTAGCCAGTAAGCCATACACCACTTCAGTGGCGATCATGCCGTCTTCATCAAGTTCGTCAATTAAGTCATTTAGACGATCTTCGGTGGGCTCGTTTAGCAAGAGCATGCCGCACTCACACCCATAGTCAAAATCTTCGTCGTTTTGGGTTTGATTTTCGTCTGTCATATTTATCCTTAATAGAACTTTCAGAATAGCAAATTACGCTGACATTCGATAGGGCTAAATGAGTCATCAAGCCGCTAGAGAGCATTAAAGCTACTGCCTGACTAAATTTCACTCAGGCTGATGGGTAAATTGATGTGCATCTGCAAAAAGCCAATAATGATTTATAGTCATTTAAAAATAAAACGATAGGAGACGGTATGCAATTAAACGTGAATGGTCAAATCCGTAATGTGGACGTAGAGCCAGATATGCCCTTGTTGTGGGCCATTCGGGAGTCACTCGGCTTGACGGGTACAAAATATGGTTGTGGTGTTGCCCAGTGCGGCGCTTGCACTGTCTACATGAATGGTGAGCCTGTGCGCTCCTGTTCCATTCCAGTTTCTGCAGTAGGCTCTGCCAAAATCACGACAATTGAAGCGCTTTCTAAAAACAATTCCCATCCGGTTCAGCAGGCTTGGATTGCGCTTGATGTTCCTCAGTGCGGTTATTGCCAGTCTGGCCAAGTGATGGCTGCGGCTGCGCTCTTAAAACGAATTCCTAAACCGACCGATGCCGATATCGATACTGCGATGGCGAATGTGTGTCGCTGTGGAACTTATCAAAAAATCCGCGATGGCATTCATGTTGCTTCTGGCCAAAAGAAATTAGCAGATGTCTTGGCGCAGTATGACGCTTCTATTGCGACTCGTGGTTAAGGGGGTGAACA
>CANBYN010000062.1 GCA_947373615.1 Burkholderiaceae bacterium
TTACAAAAACTTGCCGAGACTGGTGAGTTTGATGGCTTGGTCGCATTAGGCGCCGTCATTCGAGGCGAAACATACCACTTCGAACTCGTATCAAATGAATCTGCCGCTGGCATTACTCGCATCTCCATTGAATCAGGTTTACCGATTGCCAATGGCGTATTGACTTGCGACACAGATGAACAGGCACAGGTTCGCGTCAATGTGAAAGGTGCGGATTGCGCCAAAGCCGTAGTGGAAATGGCGAACCTAGCCTTAGCACTGACGCCTGATATTGACATTGAAATTAACTCCAGCGAAGCGTAATTACCGATATGTCTAAACCTATCACTGAGTCACTGAATCCCCAAGCAGCAAAAGACTCACAATCAACAGCACCCAAACGCTCACTGACACCACGTCGTCGCGCCCGCGAATATGCACTCCAGGGTGTGTACCAAAGCCTAGTCATGCGTCGCGCCGGTAGCCTACCCAATAGCGCTGCCATTGCCAAACAATTATCTGAAGATCCCGCGTTTCGTCGTTGCCAGCTAGATCTATTTCAAGGTATTTTTGAAGGCGTTTTAAGTCGCACCGATGAGCTTGAAGCCATCATCACTCCCGCCCTAGATCGTCCTATCAATGAACTTTCACCTGTAGAGCATTCTGCATTACTCATTGGCGCCTACGAATTAGCCCTTGATCTTTCCGTCCCCTATAAAGTAGCGATTAATGAAGCTGTGGAACTTGCTAAAACTTTCGGCGGCACCGATGGCCATAAATATGTCAATGGCGTCTTGGATCTCTTGGCGCAAAAGCTGCGTAGCACTGAAATTCAATCTAACTAGATTTCAATTCATCCACGTTACAGCTGTAGCCCCTAGCTCCAAAGCTTAGGGGCTTTTTGTTATGTTGAGGAATACAATGAATCTCATCTTCGCACCCATTTAATTGGTCAATTTAATATGCAAAAAATCGATATTCGTCAATATCTCAATGACTCCAGCCTTTTTAAAGAAGAAGCCTATATCGATGGCAAGTGGATCAAAGGATCTTTTGGCAATCCCTTTTCCGTTTTTAATCCAGCAACAGACGAGTTAATTGCTCAGGTTAGTAATCTTAGTAACGCAGAAGCGGAACTAGCGGTTAGCGCTGCTGAAAAGGCACTCCCGGAATGGCGCGCAAAGACTGGCAAAGAACGTGCGCAAATCATGCGCCAATGGTTTGATCTCATCATCGCCAATACCAAAGATCTTGCAACTTTAATGACTTTGGAGCAAGGGAAACCCTTGGTTGAAGCTGCGGGGGAAGTCGCCTATGGCGCTTCATTCGTAGAGTGGTTTGCTGAAGAGGCTAAACGAGTATCCGGAGCCATCCCGAGCACCACTTGGAGTGATAAGCGCCTCATGGTCTTAAAGCAACCTATTGGGGTATGTGTAGCAATTACGCCTTGGAACTTTCCTATTGCGATGATTACTCGCAAGATTGCCCCAGCCCTAGCGGCCGGTTGCACCATTGTGATTAAACCAGCTGAACTTACTCCCTTATCTGCTTTGGCTTTGGCAGTGCTAGCGGAACGCTCTGGGATTCCACATGGCGTGATTAATATTCTTACTGCTGATGCCAATCAGTCCATTGCGATCGGCAAAACGCTCTGCGCTTCATCTGTGGTTCGTCACCTCTCCTTTACTGGGTCAACTGAAGTAGGCCGAATACTGATGGAACAATGCGCGCCCACAGTCAAAAAATTAGCTCTTGAGCTTGGTGGTCATGCTCCATTTATTGTGTTTGAAGACGCCGATATTGATGCCGCTGTTGCTGGCGCTGTCTCATCAAAATTCAGAAATTCCGGACAAACCTGCGTTTGCGCCAATCGCTTCTATGTTCACAAAAAAGTTCAGGATGAGTTTGTAGAAAAGTTTGCCAAGGCGATTGCTACGATTAAAGTCGGCAATGGGATGGAAGCTGGCATGACCCAGGGACCGCTCATTGAAACTGCCGCCCTTGAAAAGGTGCAAAGACATGTGGCTGATGCCATTAGCAAAGGCGCCAAACTGATTACCGGTGGCAAAGTAATGGTTCAAGGCAAGAACTACTACGAACCGACAATCCTCGCAAATGTAAATAATCAAATGTTGATCACCTCCGAAGAAACTTTCGGTCCTGTGGCGCCCATTATTCCATTTGAATCAGATGAAGAAGTGGTAAAGCTTGCTAACAATAGCCAATTTGGATTGGCATCATATTTCTATAGCCGAGACATCGGCCGTATTTGGAAGGTGGCCGAAGCTTTGGAATACGGCATCGTAGGGGTGAACACTGGACTTATCTCCAATGAGGTTGCACCCTTTGGTGGCATCAAACAATCTGGGCTTGGTCGAGAAGGCAGTATCTACGGAATGGATGAATACCTAGAAATGAAATATGTCTGCGTCGGTCTCTAAGATTGATTCATCTCATAGTAGATGAACTTACTTTTTTTTATAAACTAAATCCCAAACTCCGTGACCTAAATTAATCCCTCGATTCTCAAATTTAGTTACAGGACGATACGCCGGTTTTTCTACGTAGCCCAGTTGTAAAGACTCTAATTGTTCCAAGCTGGGCTTAAATTCATTGGATTCTTTATGTGTCGAGCCAACATCCTCAATGCCAAAGGTTTCTACCTTAATTGATTCACCAGAAGTATTATCCAGAGCATTCTCTGCATTGAGCACCAAGAGCATTTGCTCTGCATAGTTATGCCAATCGGTGGCTAAATGCAAATAGGCACCACACTTTAAGCGCGAAACCAAAAGCTTTACAAACTCGGATTGAATCAAGCGGCGCTTATGATGCCGCTTCTTATGCCAAGGATCAGCAAAGTAGATATGAATACCATCTAGCGAATCTGGGGCAAGCATCTTTTCCAACACTTCAACTGCATCATGGCGAATGAGCCTTAAATTTGTTAATTCATTCTCACCGATTAATTTGAGAAGCGCACCCACTCCTGGCGGATGCACTTCAATCGCCAAGAAATCATCGTCAGTTCTGAGGGCAGCAATTTTGGCAGTTGTCTCGCCCATACCAAAACCAATCTCTAAAATCTTTGGTTTTAAAGAGCCCCCAAATGCAACCTCTAAATTAAGCACTGCCTCCTGAAATGGAATGAGAAACTTGGGACCAAGCTCATCTATCGCACGCTGTTGACCGCCTGTAGTTCTCCCTGATCTCAATACAAAAGATCGAATACGCTCAACTCTCATGATGTTTATAGAAGATGAGGGGTATTCCAGCCTGCTGAACGATAGGCATAAACTACCTCGGCTAGTACGATCGATAGCGATGTCATAAAAGAGATTAGCCCCAATACAAAGGTCCAAATGACATAGGTAGTTTGTAGAGAGCGAACTGCTCCAGCCTGAAAAAAGAAGAGCTCCAAAACAGTCAAAGAGATAAAGACTCCGCTTAGGACAACAAAAAAGATAGCGACTGTACAAAGACGGCCACGAGTTTTGGCCTCTTCTGCCTCTTGAATCATATGCTTGAGCAGTGATTCATCCTTCACATTCCCACTACGAATTGCTTGCTGAATGGATCGCATTCGATCTACTGAGCGAGCTAGGCGAGCTGAAATAGCATTAATGAGTGTTGATACAGCAGTCAACAAGAATACTGGTGCTAAAGCCAGCTGAATATTGTTCGTAATAGCATCAATTGATACATCCATCGGAATTCCAGTGTTTTTATTAAATCAATGAGACCAGGCTACTAATCCGCTATAGGCACTTAACAGGACTAGACAGCCAAAGATGATTCGGTACCAGGCGAACGGCACAAAATTATGGTGCGCAACATAATGAATTAACCAGCGGACAATAATAAAAGCGGAGATAAAAGCAGCAATAAATCCAACGATAATTGCAAGGCCAAATTCACCAGAAATGGCGATGGGATTCGCCCAGAGTTTTAATAACTCATAAGCAGTTGCTCCGCCGATTACCGGGATAGCTAGGAAGAACGAAAATTCCGTGGCAACTGTGCGAGGCAGACCAAACAACATCCCCCCAATAATGGTTGCGCCAGAACGGGATGTACCCGGTATTAAAGCGGCACATTGTGCTAAGCCCACCTTGAACGCATCTAAATAAGACAAGTCATCGACTGTACGAATATGTGATTTAGCATTAGATGAAGATTGCTGCCTATGCTCAGCCCAAAAGATGACTAAGGCACCGACAATAAAAGCGCTTGCCACAGGAATAGGGGAAAACAAAACTGCTTTGATGTGTTTACCAAACAAGAATCCCAAACTCATCGCTGGAAATGACGCTATCAATAAATTCAAAACAAAATGACGAGAGCTGGCGCTTTTGAAGAAAGATGAAGCAACCTTGAGAAGTTTTTCTCGGTACTCCCAGCAAACCGCTAAAATAGCGCCAAACTGAATAATGACCTCAAAGGCTTTGCCCTTATCGTCATTGAAATTCAATAGGTCGCCAACCAAAATCAAGTGGCCAGTACTAGAGATTGGTAAAAACTCTGTTAAGCCCTCTACCACCCCAAGAATGACTGACTTACCAAGTAAAATTAGATCCATACCTCAAATTTTATAGGTATATGCGGTCTCTTTGCTGATTTGGCAAAATTGACCCTAAATAGGCAATTAAAACAAATTAGCCTTAGAATTCAGGGCACATGGAAAAGTATCAAAATTAGATGATCCCAGCACGCTTTTGCCTGTCTAGGCCAGCCGTTTTTAGCTTGATTTTGAGTCAAGCATTGGGGCTCAACCTTATCTGCGATCTCGCTTTGGCTCAAGCTCCTATAGGGGCTCGCGCCTCTTTGCCTACCCCGATTAACGCGCAATCCCTAGTTCCACTAGATGTTCCGCCCCAGTTCACACCCGTTGCCAAGAGTGCATTACCAAATACCTCTGCGCCCTCTTATGTGGTCTCAGGAGGAACGGCGAACGTTAATACCAGCCAGGCTAGCGATCTGATTTCACTCTATCAAGAAGCTGCCTTTAGTGACCCCATATTAAATGCTGCTCGATTTACTTATCAAGCCAACAAAGAGCTATATTGGCAAGGTCTTTCCCTACTTCTCCCTCAAGCTAGCGCCTCGCCTGGAGCCACGCGTTACTACCAACATGGAGCGGGAGCCACCGTAGTTAGCGGTAACCCTGGGAACTCACGAGTATTTGATCAAAAAAATTACACGGTGACTTTAACCCAGCCGGTATTTAATATCGCCGCACTAGAAGCTTTTAAACAGGGTGATTTGAACACGAAAATTGCAGATATGCGCTTCTACTTAGCGCAACAAGATTTAATTATTCGTGTTTCTCAGGCTTATTTTGACGCACTTACCAGTCAAGATAACGTTGAGCTCTATCGCAACAAGAAAAGTCTTATTAATCAACAATTACAAATCGCGCAAGCAAAGTTTGATGCTGGTCTAGCGACCATAGTAGATATCAACACTGCACAGGCTGCATTTGACTTAGCAAACTCACAAGAAATTGCTGCACAAGCAGACCTCATTGTTAAGCGAGGCGTCTTAGAGCAATTAGTAGGCCGGCCTGTAGGTCCACTCAAGCCGCTGACGAAGGAAGCCAAAATTGATGGTGTCCTTAAGGACCCCTATTCTAAAA
Source organism: Burkholderiaceae bacterium (assembly GCA_947373615.1). GTDB lineage: Bacteria > Pseudomonadota > Gammaproteobacteria > Burkholderiales > Burkholderiaceae > Polynucleobacter. Next base: position 5,615 of record CANBYN010000062.1, read on the forward strand.
ATAAAGATTCAAAAGTGAACGTCAACGCCGATTCTGTCAACCCTCAGCTGCCACCAGGGCAAACGATGGATGATTGGATAAACCAAGCTGAGACGGCTAACTTCAATGTTCTTGCTGGTCAGTTATCAGTAAATCTTGCAGAGAGCACATACCGTGCAGCGCAATCTCTTAACTACCCTACAGTCAATTTTGTGGGAACCAGCGGATACAACACTTCTAATGGCACTCCAAACAGCTTTACTCCAGCTCAATCAAATGTGTATAACAATACAATTAATCTGCAGATGTCTATCCCTTTAGTATCTGGTGGCTACAACAGTTCGCTCATCCGTCAAAATGCAGCACTTGTTGATCAAGCCAAAGCAAACTACGACAATGCTCGCCGTACTGCCGCACAAAATACCCGTGCGGCATTTACTGGCTTTTATGGTGGTTTAGCTAGCGTGAAGGCTTTTGAAGCCGCAGAACGCTCATCTACCTCCTCGCTAGAATCAACCAAGCTCGGATTCCAGGTGGGCACTTTAATTAATATTGATGTGCTGCTTGCATTAGATACATTAATTACAACAAGATCACAATTGCAGCTTGCGCGTTACAGCACGATATTGAATGCCATTAAATTAAAAGCGCAAGCGGCTGCTTTAACAGATGAAGATTTGATTGCCGTGAACGCCCTACTGCGCTAATAATTCTAATGAGGCTGCAATCACCTCATTAGCTGTTGGTGGGGACTCCATATCTCCTAAATTAAGCACCAGTCTAGACCAATAACCCTCAGTCTTCCAAAGCGGTGAATCGCTGTAAATTTCAACTGTAGGCTTGCCTAATACAGCCGCCAAATGAGTAAGCCCAGTATCAACTCCCACAGTGAGTTCTGAGTTGACTATGACTGAATAAGCTTCCGAAATAGAAAACGCTGGCGGCACATATGCATTATGAATTTGCTTTGCAAGTTCATAACTTATTGCTTTTTCTGCCGCATTTCCCCAAGGTAAAACTATCTGATACCCGCGAATAGCAAGCGCATTACCCAAATCGATCCAATGGTCATTGGGCCAACGCTTTGCTGCACGTGCTGTTGAGTGAAAGCAAAGAACATAAGGCTTTTGAAGGCCTTTAATTGCTGGGACGCCTAAGGATTGAATAAAGGATTTAGGATAAAACTGTGGTTCGCTTGTTCGTTCTAGCGGGGGCCAATTCAAAGCAGAGCACATTACCCAACGCGAACGATCTACAGCATGGCATTGAATGGGAACTTGAACGCACTGGTTATAAAATGATCTAGCAATAGGCTCATAACCAGAAAACTCTGTAGCGTTGGCAAGCCCTGTAACTACAGCCTCTTTAGACTTATTGGCAAGAGAGCATACAAGTGCAGACTTTATCAAGCCTTGCGTTTCTATAACAAAATCGTACTGAACAGCTTGCAACTCTTCTTTGAATACAAAAAATTGCTTCCAAGTAGAGCATTTAAAAAGATGCTTTTTCCAACGACGCAAACCAAAAGGGATGATGCGATCAATACCTCTAAAACCCCCTTTACTCAACAGAGGCTCTAGTAAGTGAACATAACTCTCCTCTACTACCCAATCGATTTGCGCATTGGGTAGGCGCGCACTTAAATCCCAAACAATCGGCAGATTATGAAGCACATCCCCCAATGAGGAGAGCTTCACCAAGAGGATCTTAGGGGTTTTGGTCGGAGTAATGGCCGAAAGATTGCTCATACGAGCATTATCTTATCTTTTGAAATTAGATTGGGAGTTGCAACTAGCGCTTAGAACTTGGGAGCAGCATCCCACAATAAGCCCGCAGCATCTTTAGCATTCATATTAGGAATAACTCCTACAGGTAACGGCCATTGAATATTTACAGTAGGATCATCCCAAGCAAGGCAAGCTTCACTTTGTGGGTGATAGTAATCAGTCGTCTTGTAAAGAAATTCTGCAGTTTCTGAGAGCACCAAAAAACCATGTGCTAAACCTGGCGGAATCCACAGCTGTTTGTGATTTTCAGCGCTTAACTCAACACCATCCCATTTTCCATAAGTTGGAGAATCCTTACGAATATCTACGGCTACATCAAACACGCTGCCTGCTACGACGCGTACCAATTTACCTTGAGTCTGCTCTAGTTGATAGTGCAAGCCGCGCAAAGTCCATTGACGAGAAAAGGAATGATTATCTTGGACGAACTCAAGATTAAGACCTGTTGCATTTGCAAAATCTTGCGCATTAAATGATTCTGTAAACCAACCACGCTCGTCGCCAAATACTTTGGGCTCGACTATAAATACATCATGAATCGCTGCAGGCGTTAACTTTAACTTGGAGGGGGCACTCATTTTTTAAACAGTCCTTTTTGCAAAAAACGCAATGGATTACGCTGATGCATTGAATTCATTCAAAATCTTACTTAGATACTTTCCATAGCTATTCTTGCTTAACTGTACAGCTACCTTGTTTACTACCTCAGCGGTAATCCAGCCTTGTCGATAGGCAATCTCTTCAGGGCATGCAACCATAAGACCTTGGCGCTTTTGCAAGGTTGCAATAAATCCAGCAGCCTCCAATAAGGAATCGTGCGTTCCAGTGTCTAACCATGCAAAGCCGCGCCCCATAATCTCAACGCTCAACTCGTTTTTTTCTAAGTAAATACGATTGATATCGGTAATTTCAAGTTCACCCCGGGCGCTCGGTTTGATCGAAGCGGCAATATCGCACACTTGGTCATCGTAAAAATATAAACCCGTGACGGCGTAATTACTTCTTGGCTTTAAAGGCTTTTCTTCAATCGACAGGGCTTTGTAATCCTGATTGAACTCCACTACACCGTAACGCTCTGGATCATTCACATGATATGCAAATACAGTTGCCCCAGAACTTCGCTCATTAGCGTCATCTAACTTTGCAACCAGTTCATGTCCATAAAAAATATTGTCGCCCAGAACTAACGCGCTAGGATTATTTCCAACAAAGTTTTTTCCAAGAGTAAACGCTTGGGCCAAACCATCTGGAGACGGCTGAACACAGTATTGAATATTGAGGCCCCATTGGGAACCATCACCAAGCAATTCAGAAAAGCGAGGGGTGTCTTGAGGCGTAGAAATCAACAAGATATCGCGAATACCAGACAACATCAAAGTACTTAGCGGGTAATAAACCATCGGCTTATCGTAAACCGGCATCAATTGCTTAGAAACCGCTTGAGTGACTGGATACAGACGAGTTCCTGATCCGCCAGCCAAAATAATTCCCTTACGATTTTTTGTCATACAACCCCACCATTTTTTAAATGAGCCCGCTACCAGCAAGCTTGTAAATATAGTCTTTAACCATTGGCTCCCAATTTAGAAAGCCTGAGTCATTAATGTTCTCATTATAAGTGCCCGATTGCAACAAAGCGGCCCGCAACTTATCTGTAGACATCCTTGAATTCATAGGTCGAGGGGCCGGCAATGGGTATTCCACCGCAGGAATGGCTTTAATAGCATCAGGGTGTACCTTTAACATCACCCCAGCCTCG
>CANBYN010000063.1 GCA_947373615.1 Burkholderiaceae bacterium
GCTCTACCAATGCTCTAGAACATGCTGATTGGATGCAAATAGCCTGGGTTTCATTTACCGCAGTAGCGGGCATTATCTGCCTAGCTGGTGGCTTGCAAGGTTGGTTTATTGAAAAAACCAAGGTCTTTGAACGCATCATCATGGTGGTATCAGGCGTGGCTCTAGCATACCCATCAACCGAGGCTGACTTAATAGGCTTCATTGGGTTCGGCTTGGTATTGATTACTCAAACCATGACCCATTTCAAACTTAACCCAAAAACTTCGTAAGCAGCACATTCCAATAAAGTATTCGCCTCACTAAACCATAAAGCCCGCTATTGCGGGCTTTATGGTTTATCGATCAGAAATTTATGGTCGCTGCATTTTACGCAATTTTTGTCCATGCCCCTTTACCAGCGTATTGCTTTATAGCAGCCTCATCAAACTCAAAACCTAAGCCAGGACTTTGATGCAAAATCAAATCTCCATTCTTAAAGGAGAGTTGTTTATTAATCAGTCTACGAAAATTTAGCACCTGATCATCCAAGAAAAATTCAACAAAGCGAGCATTAGGGGTAGCAGCTACCAATGGTGCGTGTAGATCATGCATCCAATGAGGGCAAACTGTTATACCTTTCAAGTCAGCGTATGCAGAAATTCTGCGCCACTCAGTAATACCACCACAGACAGCGGCATCTGATTGCAAAATGGCTACGCCGCCAGCGTCGATCAACTCTCTAAAACGCCAGCGACCTGCTTCCATTTCACCGGTAGCTACATTGATTTTGGTTTGCCGTGCTAATGCCGCATGTAAATCAATCGCATCCGGTGAGAACTGTTCCTCAATCCAATAAGGGTTATAGGCTTCAAAGCGACGAACATACTCAAGCGCGGTTGGCAAATCACGCCAAGCATTATTTGCATCTAGAGTTAATAGCACATCATCACCCACTGCCCTACGAGCCGCTTTCACGCGCGCTTCTTCCTCAGCTGGAGATAGACGACCGACCTTCATCTTGACCGCCCTAAAACCCTGCCTTACATAGGACTCCATCTCTTTACCCAGCTTGGCTGGAGTTTTGCCTTCAAGATAGTAGCCCCCACTAGCATACGCAGGTACGCGATCATCCACAACAGATCCCAAATATTGATGCATCGGCAAACCAACAGAACGGGCATTCAAATCCCATAGGGCAGTATCCAAAATGGAGATACCACGCATTACCGCGCCCGTGCGTCCTTGAAGGATGGAATCGTTATACATATCCATCCAGAGTCCTTCACTACGATGACTATTTTGTCCAACCAGCTTTGGCGCAAGCAACTGCTCAACCGAAATCTTGGCTATATCGCCGCCAGCGCTACCTACATAACAAAAACCGATACCCTCATTTCCATCTTTACCGCGAACTTTTACTATGCAGTAGTGCCGCTCAGAGACGGTGCGAGTAGAAAATGAAGTTACCTTATCTAAAGGTACTGCAACCGAGGCAACTTGCACTGATTCAATAATCGGCATCTAGACTCCTTATTCAAAAAAAGATTGTATCTAGAATTTACATTACGCCTAAGCTGGCTTACCAATCTAGACAAAAGCGGTAAATCTGGCATTACTAATGTGGCTTGACTCAGAGGCTGCCTACCGATCAAGGGGCCATCGTAAAGAATGAATTGTGAAGAAAGACTGAAAGCAGTCTTTATAGTCCTGAAAATCATTCAAGATCAAGCGTAACTGCTTTTTGCTGCAGTACAACATCATTATCCGAACACGATCTCACATTATTAGATAATTGCGGTGTGAATATAAAAGTAACTTGCCGCACCCTCCTTTCTAAAGGGATGCTAATTTTGACGGGATATGCCCTCCTCGCCCTAACTCCAGGCTTGGCGCCCATAGCTCAGGCTCAACAAAATAATCAAAACCAAAAAAGCGCTCAAGCGCGGAAGAAGGTTATCGTTCAAAATCCTAGGCAACTTGGATTCAAAGACAATGTCTCTAGTGGCTCCTCAAGAGTGAGTAGCCTTAGCCTCAATCCTGCCCTCTTCCAACGAAAAGATCCAAGCGAACTTATTTTTGATAGCTCTGGAAATTTAGATTATCGAATTATTCAAGGTTGTCTACGGCGCAACTTTAACGAAGACAATTTACCTGCCAGTATTGGCATCAATAATCGCCAGTTTTCTGAGTTCTTCAAAAATCAAACCAAGTCATTCTTTGATCGCATGCGGGGAGAATGCATTCCCTATGCCGCCGCCTTTGGAAGTCGCAACCGTTTTGACTCCCTCAGCATCATGAATGGTTCGATACAAGATAGCAAAACTGAAGTTTGGACATTTACCCCGTCAGCAGTCGGTGGGTTCTTAATTCAGCAGGAGTATCTGAAAGATGAATCAAAAAATCTTACCGAGATCCGAATTCCTTTACAAGAAGTTTTGTATGACCCGCGTAAATTAGGGGATAAGTTACCAGTGGAATTGGTATGGGAATTAAACTCTATCATCAAGCAAATTTATCCTGAAGAAAATAACTCACTAGAAAACACCAACAGCATCGTTCGCCTAATTGTGGACTTTGGAGATAGTGAGCGATGGGCACAGATCTGGACTGTAGAGATTATCGATCCGACCAGTAAAGAAGTATTTGCAAATGCCTTTTGGGTAGAAAGAGGTGATCTTCCTGGGGCCTTCTTTACAGGTGGAGGAGAATCTTTAGAGCGCTCCTTCTGGACCAACCCATTAAGTTATCGACGCATTTCTAGAGGAGTTGGCATGGTGCGCGCATCATCTGGAACGCGTTCCAAAAGCAACTCTCCTGTAGCCCAAACGGCACCAACAAAGCAAAAGTATCGTGCTCATATGGGAATTGATTACGCCGCCCCTATAGGCACCCCCATTTTTAGTGTTGCAAATGGCAAAGTAGTGCATATGGGCTTTAGTGGAGCATTTGGCAATCTGATTGTATTAGAGCATCCTGGAAACTACCATACCTATTATGCTCATCTTAGTAACTACAACAGTGAACTTGAGCTTGGCAATGAAGTGCGTCGTGGTTTGGAGATTGGTTATGTGGGAACAACTGGAAGATCTACCGGTCCGCATTTACATTTTGAGCTTAGAAAAGATGGTATCTATGTTGACCCTTATGGTCCTAAGACACAACTCGATTTGTGGTCAATGCGCGATAACGAAAGCGGGCAACTCACTCGAGCTGTCCTGCTATTGGGAAGCCCGATAAAAATGAATTAATCTCACTATAAATGAATTGCAAAACATAAAAGGGTCCTGATGGACCCTTTTTTACTCTGAAGCTTAATCATTAACCCAAGACTAATACCGGCAACTTCGAGTGCACGATCACTTCATGTGTTTCGCTGCCCAACAAAACCCCTTTGATACCTGTGCGCTTATGGGATGCCATGACAATCACATCAGCCTTCGCCTTTTTAGCGCCCTCCAAAATACCTTCCGATAAATTAGTATTCGCAATATGCATAGCCTTGGCTTTGATGGTTAGCCCAAGAGCAGCATCAGATTTTTTAAAGACATCTTTGGCAAAGTTCTCGCAAGCTAACTTATGCTCTTTTTGGGAGATGCCATAACCCATCGAGCTATCGGCATACGCCATAGGAGGCAATGGGTCAGATACATAAACTAAGGTTACAGCAGCGCCATCGAGCTTAGCTAGCTCAGCCACCTTTTTCAAAGATTTTTTACTTACATCTGAGCCGTCTACAGGTACCAATAAATGCTTAAACATATTCACTCCCTTTAAATTAAACCACTGAGCTTCTCTTTCCATCATAATGCTTATTATTAGCCTATATAAGCACAAAAGGATAACTTAATTGCTCAGGTATTTTGGCACCTATCTCTCGTTTTTAATTGCGTTGGTCTCCATTGATTTGATTTGGCTTTTAGGAATTGCCAAAAACCTATATAGAGATCAAATGGGTGATCTCATGGCAAAAGAACCCAAGTTATTCGTGGGGCTCACTTTCTACCTGCTGTATGCCTTAGGGGTCTGTATTTTTGTGATCGTGCCAGCACTATCTAAGCAATCTTGGATATATGCACTGCAATATGGCGCCCTGTTTGGGCTATTTTGCTACATGACCTATGATCTCACCAATTTGGCTATCATCAGAAACTTCCCCGCTCAACTTGCATTTGCAGATATCGTATGGGGCAGCCTAGTAACCGCATTATGTTCTGTATTGGCCTATTGGGTAGGCAATCATCTTTCTTAAAATATTGCCCAGCTCCATAAAATTATTGCCATGTTTTATCGCCCTAGACTATTAGACTCATTTGCAGGATATAACCGCACCTTATTTACCAAGGATGTTCTAGCGGGATTAACGGTGGCCGTAGTGGCTCTTCCATTGGCGATGGCTTTTGCAATTGCTAGCGGCCTAAAACCTGAAGCAGGTATTTTTACAGCAATTATTGCTGGAGGATTAATTTCCTTGTTAGGGGGAAGCCGAGTTCAAATTGGTGGGCCTGCAGGGGCTTTCATTGTGATTGTGTACGGCATTGTTGAGCGCTACGGCATCCCCAATATGCTGCTAGCAACCGCCATGTCAGGGGTATTTTTATTTCTGATGGGCGTTTTTCGCCTGGGAACCTTAGTGCGCTTTATTCCAGTAGCGGTGATTATTGGATTTACCAATGGCATTGCTTTTCTGATTGGCTTATCGCAAATTAAAGATTTTTTTGGCCTGACCATTGAAAAAATGCCGGCTCAATTTTTTCAAGTAGTACAAACACTCTACACGACTGCCAACACGTTCAACCCCATAGCGCTTGGACTGTCATGTGGCAGTCTTACGTTATTAATTGTTTGGAAATTATTTCAAAATCGCTTGGGGTGGCTTTCCCACCTCCCTGGCACAGTAGTTGCTATGGTTGTAGCAACCATCATCACCGCCTTATTTGAATTGCCGGTAGAAACGATTGGTAGTCGATTCGGAGGGATCCCTTCCGGGCTTCCTCACTTTGAATGGATGTCTGTGAGTTGGAGTACAGCTCAATATATGGTGACACCAGCCTTAACTCTTGCAGTACTTGGCGCAATTGAATCCTTGCTTTGTGCGCGTATAGCGGATGGATTAATTCATGATCGCCATGATTCCAATCAAGAGCTCATGGCGCAAGGCATTGCCAATTTCGTGACGCCCTTCTTTGGCGGTATGCCTGCAACTGGAACAATTGCTAGAACTGTAACCAATATAGAGAGTGGTGGGAGCACTCCTGTCGCTGGAATTGTGCATGCGTTCATTTTGCTATTAGTTGTTTTGTTTGCGTCGCCACTCGCAAAAAATATTCCATTAGCCAGCTTAGCGGCAATCTTGATGTATATCGCCTGGAATATGGGTGAGTGGAAAAAATTTATCGACCTCAAGCAGTTCCGTATGCCCTATCGCATTACCATTCTCAGCGTCTTTTTATTAACCGTCATTCTTGACTTGACGATTGCGGTTGAAGTAGGTCTATTGCTTGCCTTTATTACCTTTATTTATCGCATTTCCAGTCTGTCCCGCTGTGAACCAGCAGAATTGAAGGACTATCCAGTACTGCAAGATTTTCAAGGTCGTATCGATGCCTACCGTATTTATGGCGCCATCTTTTTTGGTGCAGTAAAACTGCTTGAGAGTATTGAAGAGAATTTACCTTCACAGACCTTATTGTTAGACCTAAAAAATGTCATCTATGTTGATACTTCTGGCATGGACACCATTTTGGAGCTTGCCCATCTTTGCAAATTGCGCAATGTAAGATTAATCATCTGTGGCTTAGGTCATCAACCCCTAGGAATGGCTGAACGCAGCGGTTTTCTCGAAACACTCTCAAAGGGTTGTCTCTATCTAGATCTTGCCTCTGGAATTAAAGCCGCAACCCAGTCATAAACTTCTGTTTTCAAGAAATACAAAAACCCCCTTTTAATAAGGCCTCTGGCAAAACCCAAGCGCGATATAAACCAAAACCACCAGCAATCAGTAAGAGTGATGCCGCCAAATAACGCACCCACATGTATTGCCCAAATTGGGTCAATAGTGCAGAAAATTTAGAGATAAGTAATAAATTAGGTAAGGTGCCCAGACCAAAAGCCAACATGAGGGCGGCACCAGTTAATACATCTCCAGATAAAAAAGCCAGTGGTAAGACACTGTAAACGAGCCCACAGGGCACTAAGCCCCAGAGCATGCCGCTAAACCAACGTGACGGACCGCTAGCCCACTGACCAAGATATTTAGCCCAAAAACCAGCGATGTTCGTACTCAGCCATTTGCCCCCGAGTAAACCTTGGGTTTTACCAAGCCTCAATAGCCGAATTCCCATCAAAAGCAAAATTAGGGATGTAAAGGCAAAAAGGGGTCGTTGAATAGGCAAGAGATTTTGCTGCCAAACTACCACGCCAATACAAGCCGCCAAAGCGCCCAATAAGCCATAAGTCGTAATCCGCCCCAGATGCATCACCAGTTGCAGGTAAAAAAGCTCGGATTTTGCCCTCAAAGGGCCTTCTATGAGTGCTGGACGCTCAATTGCGGCCGCAATGCCACCGCACATTAAGGCGCAGTGCCAGCCGCTCACCAAAGACCCTAGAAAAACCGCTAAAAGAAGGCTAGCAGTGAGCATCAGAGCGCTGATATAAAAGGAAAAGGAAGGTTTATCACACCAATAGAATAAACTCACTGCATAATTAGCACAAAGATGAATTACAAGCCAACCGACACCCCAACCAGCAAATGCTCAGTCTGTGTACTGGGCCAGTTCTGTCTTCCTGTGGGTTTAAGTACTAGCGACATCCTCAAAGTAGATTCTTTAGTCAAAGAGCGTGTCCACCTACAAAAAGGTGAAAGCCTCTATCGGCATGGGGATCCACTCAGCTCGGTATACAGCGTACGCTTTGGAACTTTGAAAACGGAATACTGCCTGCAAGATGGTCGCCAACAAGTCATTGGCTTTCATCTTCCTGGTGAAATTTTGGGGCTTGATGGCATCGGCGATGGTCACTATCAATCAGATGCAATAGCATTAGAAGAAAGTGAAGTTTGCATTATTCGCTATGAGGCTTTTGAAGATTTGGCTCGTCAGATTCCTATATTGCAAAATCAATTTCATAAGATCATGAGTCGCGAACTGACCCAGGATCAACGTCACCTACTCTCTCTAGGCACGATGCGCGCCGAAGAAAGGTTAGCGTCATTTTTACTTAGCCTATCGCAACGCTTGGCAGCACGTGGGTATCTCAATAATGAATTTGACTTGCGTATGAGTCGGGTTGAAATTGGAAGCTATTTAGGCATTCAGATTGAGACCGTAAGTCGCATGCTCTCACGCTTTGCTGAATCAGGACTGATTCAAATTAAACAACGTCATATTAAGTTAGTTGATATGAATGGGCTTTACGAACTAGCCGGCGTTCCAAATCCAGATAGAACTGCCTGCGTCAGCACAGATACCCCTCTTAAGCAGGGTTAAAGTAATCCACGGTCAATATCCTTGCTATCTGGCGACCCAATGCCGGGCAGGATATAAGCAGTAAGTGCACTCGAGACAGCACAGAATGTCCAAATCACAAAAAACCCAATGGTATAGATGCCTTCATCAGAAATATCGGGGTGATAACCAAAAAACAAAAGGTCATCTGGGTGGACTACAGTAAATAACAGGCCCTCTGCCATTCCTGCCACCAAAAATGATGGCCATAATATCCAGATCAGAAGGCGGTATTTCATTTGCTAGCCTGCGTATCTTTGAGTTGCTCGACCTTTAATCCTTGCTTTACAACGCCATCATGTAATGGCTTATCGGGATGCATATTGATCGCCAGCCAAATAGTGATAGCGCAGCCAATCATCGCGATTGCTGGTCCACTAATTAACAACCAAGGCCATAACTGTTTCCACCAAGGTTTAAATGTTTGTTGTTCTGTCATTTGAATGATCTCCATCGCTTGCCGGATTAACGCGGAATAATAAAGGTTGATTTTTCATCACGGGCTCTCGTTACCATCTGATTACCAATTAACTCATCAGCCGTAACTTCAAAGTGAATTGGGTAATTACCCGGCTGATTGACTCCAATATCGGTACTCACCTTCATCGGAATTAGCTGATTACTTGCTGGCGCCACTTCAATTACAGTAATTTCTTTGCCTTGAGAATTTAAAACTTTCAAATTTTCTAAGCCAGTCGCCTTAACTTGAACCTTCATCGGATGTTCAGATGCATTCATGATCTGAATTCGATAGATATTTTCGAGTCTAACACCCTCAACCTCGCGTGCTAGAGCACCACGATCACGCATGACATCGACCCTCAAAGGATTTCGTGTTGCCAAGGAAAACAAGAAAGCGGAGGTTAAAACCGTGATGAAGGTCGTATAGATAATCACCCTGGGGCGCAAAATATGTCTAATAGCGTTTTGGTTGGATTCTTTATCCTCAATCGCGCGTTCTGTTGTGTAGCGAATCAATCCTTTGGGATAATTCACTTTTTCCATCACTTGGTTACATGCATCTATACAAGCGCCGCAACCAATACACATGTATTGCATGCCATCACGAATATCAATCCCTGTTGGGCAAACCTGTACGCAAATACTACAATCCACACAGTCACCCAAACCTAATGAAGTATGGTCAGCGGATTTACTGCGGCTACCTCTAGGCTCACCACGAACTTTGTCATAGGTGACTAAGAAGGTATCCTTGTCGACCATCACACTTTGAAAGCGTGCATATGGGCACATATATTTACAAACTTGTTCACGCATAAAACCCGCGTTACCCCAAGTTGCAAAACTGTAGAAACCAAGCCAAAAAATCTGCCACGGACCAAGAGACAAATTTAGGATCGCGGCTCCCAACGTTTCAATCGGCGTGAAATACCCAATAAAGGTAAAGCCCGTCCAGAACGCCACTGCAATCCAAAGAAAATGTTTTGTAACTTTAAGGCGCCATTTTTTAACGCTCCATGGCCACTCTTCTCCATCCAAACGAATACGTGCAAATCGGTCACCCTCAACCTTGCGCTCAATCCACATAAAGATTTCGGTATAGACCGTTTGTGGACAGGCATAGCCGCAAAACACACGGCCAGCCACTGCT
>CANBYN010000064.1 GCA_947373615.1 Burkholderiaceae bacterium
GTTATTAAAAAAATTTAACTCCACTTTTCAGGTTTACTGCAAGTTATAGATAAGTAAGATTTTTATTTTCTAAATACTCAATTAAATCAATGAACCCAAAGGAAATATGAAAATATTTCATATTTAGAGATGAAATATTTAAGCTTTAGAAAAAGTATCAAAGTACTACAAACCTCTTATGCAAATGTCCAGAAAATGGTGGACAAAAGAGTTGATAACCCTAAAAACTCTAGATAGTCATCAGTAGACTTTTGTAGATCCCATGCAATTCCAAAGAATAAATCGATATGTGTCAGTAAATCGGCGAAAAAGTGTAGAGAGACGGGGATAAATCAAAGTAAAAATAACTGTGTGCCATTAAATTCCATTCAATATGGGCAATTCAAAGTGGATTTGATGGATTCCATGAATAGTTCGTGGGTTTAATCAAAAGATTTCAAATCCACTGACCCCATCTTTTTGAATTACTTAATCCCCCTTTATTGAATAGATTTATTTAGGCTATTATTCTTTAATTACAGGTAGTTAGAATCTATTATTCACCTAAAGGATAAGAGTTTTTATTTGATCGCATCCTAAGTCCATCATATCAACGGAAGACAACAACGGCGCATGCATTTAGTTTATTGATTGATAAAGCAGAATAACAAAAGGTCGCTAATAGCGACCTTTTTATAAGTGTATTAAATTCAGTAACTTAGATCAAATAGCTACTGCGATCTTTACCATCAATCCACTTAGGAGCCTTTCCACGACCAGTCCAAGTTTCACCAGTAGACGGATTGCGATATTTAGCAGCCACCTTACCACCTGCATTTTTCACCCCTGCTTTACGACTAAATAAGTCTGAGGCAGATAAACCATATTGCTCAATAATTAGTTTTGCCTTAGCAATGCCATCAGACTTTTCACGGGCAATCGCTTCTTTGATCTGTTTGTCTAACTGCTCGCGTTGAGCCAATAGATCTTGATATGAAGACATGTAATTTTTCTCCGAATATTTGTTTAAATGAAATAGTTTGATTAAGACACTATTTAGTACATTTATTATATATAAATAATCTTATAAATCAATACTAATATTAACCTTGTTTAGTAAGGTCCATATAAATACCCTATATATTCCAGTCTCTTATTATAAATATTAATTAAGACTTTCTTACTTACTTACCTTCTTAACATGAATGTGCCACTAGATTTGGCAGTTATCTCACCCGCCTCATTTAATACTACAGCCTCACAGTGATTAATAGCACTTCCAGCTTTTAGCAGGGTACCCTCAACCACCACATTTCCCATGCTAGGACGTAAAAAGCTAGTTGTCATATCAACCGTAATAACGCCCAAGGAGTGCTCATGAGCACTCCGAGCTGCTGCTGCCATCGCAAAATCCAACAAGGTCAAGATGAGTCCTCCATGAGCAACCTCAAAGCTGTTGGTGTACTCAGGTTTTATTTGAATGCTTAAACGAGATTTACCGCCCTCCGCAAACTCAGGAATTACGCCTAAATGATCCAAAAAAGGAATATTAAGGCCAAAAAAGCTAGTTGGCTCTTGAAAAGAGGGCTGTGAATTGGGGTTAGATTTGCTTGTCATGAAATAAATTAGACCACTAAAGCATCGAGTCCGAGATGAATACTTAGGGATGCTGTTGTTTGCTAATTAATCGCACTTTAAATAGCAGCTTTTATGGGTGGGTATATATTGCATCCAAATCAAGTGGAGTAACGTAAGCTTAATCCACCGCTACTACAAAATCAATTTCTACTGGGGCGTTCTTTGGCAATTGATATACACCAACCGATGTTCTTGAATGAACCCCACTATCCCCAAAGATAGCGCATAAGACTTCAGAAGCCCCATCTGAAACTTCGCTTTGCTGTGTAAAACCTTGTGAAGACTGCACATAGACAGTAATGCGCAACACCTTTTGAACGCGATCTAATGAACCCAAATGCTTGAGCAATAAAGCAACTGCTCTCATTGCGCAGATTTTTGCGGCTACCTGCCCAACCTCAAGCGAGATATCTGACCCTAAGGCGCCCTGAATAACGACATCATCGCGAACACGAGGAATTTGACCGCTGATATAAATTATTTTTTGATGCTGAATCAAGGGGGAGTAATTACCCCCCACTTTAATTTCCCCATCAAAGCTATAACCAAGCTCTTTAGCAATTTTGTGGAAGCGCTCTTCTCTTGTCATATAAGAATTATTCTAAAAGAAGCTCGAAAACTCTTATCATACTTTTGTCAATCATCTAGAGCGACCCATCAAATTAATCTGGTGCCATACGGAAATCGGGCAAGAGAAAACGGCAATCGATATGAGCTCGATGCCGCAAAAAATTTATAAATACGCGATCTAATATCAAGAGCAAGCTTTACCGTGGTCAGGTCTCGCGCCACTTTTTTTAGCGGCAGCCTCACTCATGTATTCACCCTGCTTAGTTTTGCCATACCAGCGAGTTCCTTCGCAGTGATACACATTTGAATCAGTGTTGACCCACACCTGACCGTTGCCGCTAGGAGCTACGCTTTTTTTGGTTGCGGGAGCGGCTGTTTTTGCGCTAGGTACCGCAGTACTATTTGTCGGCGAAGCAACTGGAGCAGCAGGAGCGGAGTCGGCAGCCTTGGCATACCATTCTTTTACCCCTTTATGGCCAGAGCAAGCACCTCTTTTACTTGTTGCGTTCGTGAAGGTACCATCCTTACATACACCTGTCGAACCTTCGGGTACTTGTGCAAAAGCAGCAGTGGAAATGACTAAGGCAATCGCAGTTACGATGCCATAGATAGGTTTTATGTTCATGATAAATTTCCTCAAAAATTTAATTCCCAAGTGATAAATAACAATCAATCGTTTAAACGCTTTTCTTTGGTTGAGCGATAAAAGCCAAAGCAACTCCACCCACGGATTTAATCAAATCGGCATGTTGGGAGTAAAAACTACTTAAATGATCTGTTAATTGTGGAGCTTGTTGATGGGCTAGCGCAATGAACGACTGCACTTGCTCTGGAGTAAGGCCTGCAACCTGATCAGGACTGAGCTCAGTTGAGCCTGAGGGAAGTGCAATGCCTAATGATTTACTTGCAATATCGGATGCCTGTGGACCTAAGAGATCGACTACATGCTTAACCATTGCCTGTTTTTGGTCATCATTAGAGTTTTCATACAACTGCTTTACTAAACCACTTAATGGCGTTTCAGCATTTTGCTGATTAGAAACCGCAGACTCTAACGCCCCCGTGATTGCATCAAAAAGCCCCATATAACCCCCACCAAGTAAATTTAAATACAATTTAAAATAACATCTACTGAAACAATTCCCCTAATAATTAATGTTTTTTACATTAATGGCTAGGTAATTGCAACAAAATTAATTCCCGATTAGTCAGAGGCGCCTACTGGACCCGGGACGAGGATGTTTGAATCTATCCAACCAATTTATATATAGACCAACCCAAGTTCAAAAAAACCAATGCAAAGAGGGTTGCAAAAGTAAACTTCATTCCTAATACACGTTTACCGAAATCGGGTGGAGATACATTAAGTGCTTTCGCGTGAATCAAGCGCCCGACAATTAAAGTGATGCCAGGGATGGCAACCAATACCCAAGGGGCCCCATTTAGTTCCAGACAAGCAATCAAAATGATTCCGAAAGGAACATACTCGGCAAAGTTACCTTGAGCGCGTATAGCTCTTTCTAGATCATCGTGGCCACCACTTCCTAGACTTACCTTATTTTTTCTTCTAAAGCCAATCACAGCAAAAGAAAGCTTAATAAAAATGATCGTCAAAATTGAAGCAATAATTGAGGTAATAAATAACATTAATTTCTCCTTAAATGACTTCCAACACTCTGCTTAGCGAACTACCCTCATAGTTAGGTTTGTTGCCTATCTCCTCAAAGGGATGGCCTAAGCGATTGACCCAGAAAACATCGAAACCATACCACTTCGCGGCCAATGCATCCCAAGCGTTACTCGACACAAATAGAATTTCTTCTTTTTGAACAGGAAAAGCTTTTAATAGTAGTTCATAGGCTTGAGGGGCTGTTTTAAATAACCGTACATCTTCAATGGTTACGACTTTATCCAGATAAGACTTTAAGCCATTACTCTCGACCACGGTTGCGAGCATTTCTCTACTACCGTTAGACAGTATGGCCGTAGATAAACCTTTTTCTTTAATAGCTTTTAGAACCGTTAAGCTATCGTCAAACCCAGTGAGCATGGCATATTGATCCATCAGTCGCTTCTCGTAGTCAGCTGTGAGCTTCAAGCTCATCCGCTTACAGACATAACGCAAAGAACGAATCGTCAATTCCCAGAATGGCAGATAGTGCCTACTACCATTAGGGTTGGGATCGCTCATCGTCACCAAACGGGTATATTCAATTTGACGATCACGCCACATCAAAGCAAACGCATGGCCGTGCCCCGGGAATAACTTTTCTGCTAGCTCCCCCATGGAATACACGTCAAACAATGTTCCATAGGCATCAAAAGCGATTAGCTTATACATGCTATCCCCTACTTTTATTATGAATTTATATTGTCGTTTAAAACCATATTTCTTGATGTCACTATCATAATTAAGAGAACCCACTTAATCGATCGACCCAATAGAAAAACCTGAAGATAGTTTTACTATTTTTTTCTGATCTGATGCTAAGTTAAGTTACCGAAAAAAGAATTTTCAAGCATTTTCACCACCTACGGCTTCACTTATTGGCCGAAAACTTGCTCTAACAGGCACCAGAAGGTAATTTTGGAGGCTATAAACGCTATTAGATTTTCGTTTAGAACGTAACTATTTGATTACACAGTTGAAAAGTGGTCGGGGCGAGAGGATTTGAACCTCCGACCACATGCACCCCATGCATGTACGCTACCAGGCTGCGCTACGCCCCGACGAAAGTCAAAATTGTATCAGCAACTATTTAGAGAGAATGTGCAAAACAGCCTGTAATTCATCTCGCAGGCGCAGCTCACCACGCACTTCTTCTAGACGATTCCTGGCGCCACTGATCGTAAAGCCCTCCTCATAAAGGAGAGTTCTGATCTTGCGAATTAATAGAACTTCGTGATGTTGATAGTAACGACGATTGCCACGACGCTTTTGGGGGCTTAATTGTGAAAATTCCTGCTCCCAATAACGTAAAACGTGAGAACGAACTCCGCAAAGATCGGCTACCTCGCCAATAGTGAAGTAGCGCTTAGCTGGTATGGGGGGAAGTTGAGAGCTCGGAAGTGCCGAGCTAGCATCAAACTCGGATTTCTCGAGCATGCGACTCCACTACATCTTTAAGCTTTTGACTTGCGTGAAAAGTGACCACACGTCTAGCAGCAATCGGAATCATTTGACCTGTTTTAGGATTGCGGCCGGGACGGGCCGTTTTATTGCGCAATTGAAAATTACCGAAACCAGAGATTTTAACTTCAACACCAGCCTCCAATGATTGACCGATGCGATCAAAGAATGCATCAATCATATCTTTCGCTTCACGCTTGTTGAGTCCTACTTGATCAAAGAGTGCCTCTGAGAGTTCGTTTTTCGTAACGGTGTCGTTGGTAATTAATTCACTCATCGCCAGTCTCTTCAGTGTTTATTCTAATTTCTATTTCAGTTTATTCTAATACAAGTGCAATACTAAACCTAGCGCAGACGTGCTGCGCATTTTTTCTCAACAGCACCCAATAATGATGCCATCACTGCATCAATTTGGGGATCTTGCAAAGTTTCATTAGGGTTTAACAGAGTTACACGGTAAGCCAAACTCTTTTCATCATCTGCCATGCTACTAGATCCAGCCTTAGGCTTAAACTCGTCAAATAACTCAATCGCGCGAACAAAGTTTTGATTGCTTGATATCATGGCATCCAACAAAGATTGGGCAGATACATTCTGCTTAACCACTAGCGCCAAATCACGCTGCACTGCAGGAAACTTGCTTAGCTCTTCAGGCACAGGCAAACCCAGTTGACGAACAGACTCTAAATCAATTTCAAACAAGACTGGCGCCTGAGGTAATTCGTATGCTTGTTGCAATTTTGGATGTAGTTCACCAATCCAACCAATCGCGACCGTACCGTTATCGACTTTAAGAAGGACTTGGGCGGAACGACCGGGATGCAATGCTGGATGTTGCGCTGCTTCTGTCACAAAATGCAAAGGATCTAAAACTCTGTCTAGATCACCCTTCATGTCAAAAAAATCCACTGCCCTAGTTGCGCTAGCCCACTGCTCCGGAACAAAAGAGCCATAAGCTAAGCCACTAATCATTTGTGGCTGAAGATACCCCGCCACTTTTCCTGCTTCTTCTAGCGCACTGGAATCACGCTTAAATACGCGGCCAGTTTCAAACAAACGGACACGTCCTGTACTACGATTTAGATTGGCTTTAAGATTGTTTAGCAAGCCACCCCATAAAGTGCTGCGCATCACGCCAAATTGATTGGCAATTGGGTTAAGAACAGCAATCGCGTCTTTTTCAGTCGCGCCGGTTAAACGCATTTCACTCACTAGATCGGTAAAACCAAAGTTCACAGCCTCGTGATAGCCTTGCAATGCTAAACGTTGACGCAATAAATGAATCCCGCGTCTTGCCTCTGATTTAGCGCTCATCTTCAATGAGGCAATTGGGGGTGTATCGGGAATATTTTCAAAGCCGTACATGCGAGCGACTTCTTCAATCAAATCTTCTTCGATTTCTATATCAAATCGATAGCTTGGCGGTGTTACAACAAAAATATCTGCATCCTGCTTGAATTCAAAGCCAAGACGTTTAAACACGTCAGCCACAATATCACTAGTTAAGGGAATACCGATAACTTGTATGGCGCGCTTAAGACGCATCCGTACTGGCTTTCGCTCTGGAACATTTAAGACCTGGTCATCTATTGGACCCACTTGACCACCACAAACCTCAGCAATCAAAGCGCTTAAATACTCTAAGCAGTTAACTGCATTTTGTGAATCGACTCCTCGCTCAAAGCGATGCGCTGCATCGGTGCTGAAATTAAAGCGACGGGCACGGCCTTGGATTGCCGATGGCAGCCAATAAGCTGCTTCAACATAAATATTTTTGGTGTCATCACTCACAGCGCAGTGATTGCCACCCATAATGCCTGCAAGCGCTACTGGACCTTTTTGGTCCGCAACTATACCTGCATCCTGCATCTTGCCCGAGGAATCAGGCCCAACAAGAGTGACTGTTTGACCGTTGAGTAATTCGAGAGTTTCACCTGCTTTAGCCCAGCGAACAGTAATATCGCCTTCCAGCTTATCAATATCAAATACGTGTGTAGGCTGCCCCATTTCAAGCATGACATAGTTAGAAAGATCCACTAACGCTGTAATACTTCTCTGTCCGGCACGCATCAGACGTTTAACAATCCATTCAGGCGTTTTTGCTTGTGGATTTACACCACGAATAACTCGTCCCGCAAATCGACCACATAAATCTTGATCTTCAATCGTCACTTTGCGCTTGTCATCAATTGTGATTGCAGGCGCGGTCCATTTAGGTGCGCATAGTGCAGCGCCAGTGATCGCCGAAACTTCTCTTGCCATACCAATCAATGAGAGGCAATCCGCTTTATTCGGGGTTAATTTAACCACAAAGATTTGATCATCAAGATCCAAGTATTCACGAATATCTTTGCCTATAGGCGCATCAGCAGGCAACTCTAAGATACCTTCGTGATCATCGCCTAAGCCCAATTCGCGACCAGAGCAAAGCATGCCTTGACTTTCAACACCGCGCAACTTACCTACTTTGATCATGAATGGTTTTCCACCTACTTCTGCTGGTGGAAGTTGAGCGCCAACCATAGCGCAAGGAATTTTGATTCCAGCCCGCGCATTAGGTGCGCCACAAACTATTTGAAGCTCTTGCCCTGTACCAGCATCCACCTTACAAACGCGCAAGCGATCTGCATCAGGATGTTGCTCGGCAGACAAAATCTGTGCAATCACAATCTTGGTAAATGCTGGCGCAACTGAATACTGCTCTTCAACTTCTAGCCCCGCCATTGTCATTGCGTGACCCAATCCATCACTATCAAGTGATGGATTTACATACTGACGAAGCCAAGATTCTGAAAATTGCATAGCGTTTGGGTATCTCGTTACTAGTTTTCTAAGCCGGGAACTGCGCTAAGAAACGTAAATCGTTTTCAAAGAAGAGTCGTAAATCATCTACACCGTAACGCAACATCGTTAAACGCTCTAAACCGGAGCCAAATGCGAATCCTGTATAGCGCTCTGGATCAATGCCCATATTGCGTAAAACGTTTGGATGGACTTGACCTGCTCCAGAAATTTCTAACCAACGACCTGCAAGCTTGCCGCCACCAAAGGCCATGTCAATCTCAGCGGATGGCTCAGTGAATGGGAAATACGACGGACGGAAACGAACTTTCAATTCATTCGATTCAAAGAAGGTTCTTAAGAAATCGGTATAAACACCTTTAAGATCGGCAAAAGATATCTTTTCCGCAATCCATAAGCCCTCAACCTGATGGAACATTGGTGAGTGGGTCGCATCGCTATCAACACGATAGGTTCTACCTGGTGCAATCACCTTAATAGGCGGCATCACGTCTGCGTGCTTGTATTTTTTAACATGCTCGCTGGCATAACGAACCTGAATCGGACTAGTATGTGTGCGCAATAGCAAAGGCTTTTCATTGGAATCTTTGCCGTCAATATAAAAGGTGTCCTGCATGGAACGAGCAGGATGATTCTCAGGACTATTTAAGGCTGTGAAATTAAACCAATCAGTTTCAATTTCAGGGCCATCAGCTACATCAAAACCAATAGAGCGGAAGATTTCTTCAACACGTTCCCAGGTACGCATCACAGGATGCAAACTACCTACTTTTTGGCCACGACCTGGCAAAGAAACATCGATAGACTCAGCCGCAAGACGTTGCATCAACACAGCATCAGCCATTGCCTGGCGACGTTCTTGTAATGCAACCTCTACTTGAGTTTTAATTTGATTAATTTGGGCGCCAGCACTCTTGCGTTCGTCAGGCGA
>CANBYN010000065.1 GCA_947373615.1 Burkholderiaceae bacterium
CCCAAGTCTGGGGATTCATCGCCACCATCATATCTACACCACCACGACGCCCTAAATATCCCTTCTCATTCACCCTAGCTTCATACCAGGTGGGCATCCCTTGAATATTGCTGGGGAAAATATTGCGCGGGCTAACTGGCACCCCCATTCGCAGAATCGCTTTGGCAAAAAGTTCATTAGCAGATGCCGATCCTGAGCCATTGACATTAGCAAATTTAATTACAAAATCATTGATAGCTTTTATTTGTTTCATGCTGACTCCCTTGCCTTGAGGCTGATTTGCTTATCACGACACTGGGCTCCAGCTTGAGGGGTATTTAATAAAAATTTCTGCATATCCCACGCTCCAGTTGGGCACCTTTCCGCACATAATCCGCAATGCAAACATACATCCTCATCTTTCACCATCAAATTTCCTGACTTCAAATTCTGAGAAATATATAAAGCTTGTTCATGATTGTGCGCTGGAGCTTTCAAGCGTGTACGCAGGTCCTCTTCTGTACCACCAATGGTAAAAGTAATGCAATCCATCGGACAAATATCCACGCAAGCATCACACTCAATACAGGTCTCTCTGGTGAAGATCGTTTGGACATCACAATTTAAGCAGCGACTTGCCTCTTTATAAGCAGTAGCTGCATCAAAGCCAAGCTCCACCTCAATGCGAATACTAGAGAGTGCCAACTCAGCATCTGCCCAAGGCACTGCAAAGCGCTCATCCTCTGAGACATCATTGTGGTAACTCCATTCGTGAATACCCATCTTCTGGGACATCAGGCTGACTTGGGGTGGCGGTCTTACTGCCACATTCTCATGATTCAGAAAGCGATCAATAGAGATGGCTGCTGCGTGTCCCTGCGCAACTGCAGTAATAATATTTTTTGGACCAAAAGAAGCGTCCCCACCGAAAAAGACTTTGGAATTACTAGATTGAAAGGTCTCCTTATCTAATTCTGGCAAACCGTAGCGGTTAAATTGAATGCCACAGTCTTTCTCAATCCATGGGAAGGCATTTTCTTGGCCAACAGCCAGCAGAACCGAATCACATTCAATATAAACATCGGGCTGCCCAGAAGGAACAAGGCTACGAGTGCCTTTATCATCAAAGACCGCTTTAACGATTTCAAAAACCATTCCCACCAATTTTCCATTTTGACATTCAAAACTTTTGGGAACGTGGTAATTCAAAATAGGAATACCTTCATGCAAGGCGTCTTCTTTTTCCCAAGGTGAGGCCTTCATTTCATCAAACCCACTCCGTACAATGACCTTGACATCCGCGCTTCCCAAACGCCTAGCCGATCGACAGCAGTCCATTGCCGTATTGCCGCCACCAAGAACGATAACTTTCCCCTCCACCTTGGTGATATGCCCAAATGACACGGAAGCGAGCCAATCAATACCAATATGAATTTCTTTTGCAGCCTCTTTTCTTCCGGGAATATCTAAATCCCTACCTCGAGGTGCACCTGAACCGATAAAGATGGCATCGTAGCCCTCTTTCATCAGGGATTGCAGGGAATCAATCCGTTGGCCACTTTTGAAGTTCACTCCCATATTGAGAATGTAGCCAGTCTCCTCATCCACCACCGACTCTGGTAAACGAAAGCGTGGAATTTGAGATCTAATAAACCCACCAGCCTTGGCTTCACCATCGTAAATCGTGACGTCATACCCCAAAGGAGCAAGGTCGCGAGCAACCGTTAATGAAGATGGGCCAGCACCTACGCACACCACTCTTTTTCCATTCTTGGCGGCAATACTGGGCATTCGCCCTTGTACATCACCCTTATGGTCTGCAGCCACTCGCTTCAGACGGCAGATAGCAACTGGCTCTGGATCTGCACCATTGTTTTCCTCTACACGCCCTCGTCGACATGCAGGTTCGCACGGTCTATCGCATGTTCTGCCAAGAACCCCAGGAAAAACATTGGATACCCAATTGATCATGTAGGCATCTGCATAACGCCCTTGGGCGATTAAGCGAATATATTCCGGCACAGGAGTATGTGCGGGACAGGCCCATTGGCAATCTACAACTTTATGAAAATAAGAGTGATTCAAGCAGAGGATCTCCTGTATCTAAAGCCATTTCAAGTAGAAATGAATTTCATTGAATTATTCTACGCACCTAAATCAATCACGCCCTCAGGTATACCCTTCAACTTGTGGAAACTTATCAGAATAATGTGGGTTAATTTGATCCATATCAAAACTGTGCAGTTGCAGCATTTTTTCTATTGATCCGAAATCACAATAAAATCTATTGAGCGGAGTCACGCCAATCATAAAACTATATGGTTAGCGCCAAGACATGACTTTTAGATCAAGAGTTTGTTGGTCTTAAGCGATATCAACAACTCAAGGTAGCCTTATAAAAAGGCCAAAGGTGGTTTTACTATCTTCCTCATGCAATATTTGAGCATTCGCAATATTCCGCTAGTTTATTGCGAGACCGTATATATTAATCATTGTGGAATAGGCCAATACACTTACTGACTTTGATTTTTTTTAAGTTGAGCATTCACCAAACCCACCACTTCGTCTATTGCAGGCAAACTTTTTCCCTTCTGCTTGGCAATCAATTGAACCAATTTATCGACTCGTTCAATATTCTTAGCGCCACTAAATAAAGCTCTTGCAGCTGAAGATGGGCTTCCCAATCCATTTGCTGCTGCAGCATACTTTTCAAAGGGCACTAAATCGCCGGGATCGGCACCAAGCGAGATGCACAAATCCCTAACCCAATCATAGATTTCTTGGGATTTCTTAAGCTCCGAATGCACCGCTTCTTTAATTGGTCGCATTCCAGCAGCGGTAATGCAACGATAGTTTCCGGAAACTAACATGCTCCACTTAGCCAAAGGTACAAATACAGAATCAAATACTTTCAACTTTACCGGTAACTCTATCTTTTTTCCATCCACCTCTAATCGCACGGCTTCAATATCAGCAGCTATTTGTCGTAGCATATTGGTATGGTCTTCAGATTCAAAACGAGCCGCTTTAAAATTTGTCGGCAAACGCACTTGTAATACGTTAACGCCATCCTCTGGCGGCCTGAACGCTTGAGCATCAGGGCTACACAAGGTCATAAATTTTGGATCAAACTTATCCCAAACATCAGGCGCCGTATAGCAATCGCGGTAGTCATTCGCATTTAGGCCTGGAATTCGCGCGAGATATGGCAATGGCGGCATATTCATAATCGACATTGTTGGAATATGTTCAATTGCGACCTTTTCTAGCAAGACTCGAACGGCGGGAGCGCCGTACTGGGGCTCTTGCATGGCTAGCACAACCAAATCAAAGTTGGCAGGATTCACACCCTCAGGCACCGCGGCATTGATCTTACCTGTTAATTTTCGGGAATCAATCTCAACAAGATCCTCGCGACCTTTAATGGGTAACCGAACGCGCGTGCCCAGAGTATTAATAAGCTCAACCTCTGCAGGCAAACAAACTAAGGTTGCGTTATGACCTGCCAAGGCTAATTTAGTAGCTAGTAATGAGCCATAGGAAGCACCAAATATAAGGATATTGAAGTGTTTATAGCCACTGGTATTCATTTGAATCTTTCTTAAGCTGATACTCAGATGAAATAATGCTAAAAACGCATTAAATCAATCTAAGCTACCGCTCCCTCTGTCCTTGATACCTGAGAGATTCGTACCTAATTGATATTAAGTACTTGCTCCTTCGGTGCATCACTAAATTTATGATGACTCTCCAGTCGGCGATTCAAATTAAGCAGTACATTTCCGTTAGATACCTGAGCGTTCATGGGAGTTTGCGCCTTCGGTGGAGGTTTAACCCTCTCTCTCCTGCTTTATATAAGTATATCGATAACCCCTTTACTAACCACTAGGGGTACACCCCATGTGACGGGGATTTAGGTTGCCGATGCGTTACAAAACAAGATATTTTCATCTTTATCAGAAATTATTACAGCCTCGCCCCCTTGAGTAACGAGCACTTTAAAATCTAAAATGTCTGACATTTGAACGTTCCCTACTCTTTAAGAACTGACTGATAAGAGCATATTAAGCAAAAGCCACCCTAAGGTGGCTTACTTGGTGACTAGACTTATTAATAGGTCTTATAAGACAGGTACTTCCCTGAGAGTACAACCTGAACGCGATCGCCTTTTGGATCAGGCTCACGCTGTATATCCATCGAGAAATCAATCGCACTCATAATGCCATCGCCGAACTCCTCATGAATTAGTTCTTTGATGGTTGTCCCGTAAACATTCACAATCTCATACCAACGATAAATCAACGGATCAGTTGGTACTGCAGTTGGTAATGAACCCTTATAAGGAACAATTTGCAACCAAGCCATTTCTTCATCTGTAAGATCAAATAGCTTGCCAGCAGATTCAGCCTGCGCTTTAGTAAAGGTCATTTGACCTAAGCAGCCAGCAGTAACCCATTCCTTGGACTCACCAATTGATTTGGCAATCTCACTCCACTTCATGCCTTTACGTACTTTGGTTTCGATAATTTTTTGTGTAACAACTGAACGATCCATATTTCTCTCCATAATTTAAATTTTGATTTATTGAGCTACAAAGTCATCAACGCCTGGAAGTACAATAATTGGCTTATACCCAACAAGCTGACCGCTAGCTCCTTTTTCCTGCAAGTCCTTAGAACGATTAACCAAGAAATCAACTAAGTGGTTTCGCATTGGATAGTACATAGGATCGTGATGCAAATTTGCCCGTTGTCGGCCTTTAGGTAGTGTATTTACAACAATTTCGGCAATGCGCGCATTTGGGCCGTTGCTCATCAGCATGATTTTGTCTGAAAGCAAAATTGCTTCATCAACATCATGTGTAATCATGAAAACGGTTTGCTCTGTCTCTTTGCATATTTTTAAGAGCTCGTCTTGAATCACGCCCCGTGTGAGGGCATCAAGAGCGCCGAACGGCTCATCAAGCAGTAGCATTTTTGGCTCAATTGCAAAAGCTCTAGCAATACCAACCCTTTGCTTCATACCGCCAGATAATTCCGATGGTTTTTTACTTTCAGCATTCACCAAACCAACCATAGCTAGATATTTTTTAGAATGATCAGTAATTTGCTCTTTGGACCAATCGGGATACTTTGACTTCACAGCAAAGGCAACGTTCTGCAAAACCGTCATCCACGGCATTAAAGCATGCCCTTGGAAAACAACGCCGCGCTCCAAACCGGGCCCCTGAATGCGCTTACCAAGCATAATCGCATCGCCACCAGTTGCATTTTCAAGACCTGCGAGCACGTTCAGAATAGTGGTTTTGCCACATCCTGAGTGTCCAATAATACAAACAAATTCACCTCTTTCAATTTCAAAATCGATACCCTCAAATACTGGAGGGGCGTCAGCTTTATATGACTTACTGAGGTTAGAGACTTTGAGGAAAGTATTTTCAATCTGCATACGAAACTACCTTTTGTAACTTGCCGAATGCGGTATCAAGCAACATCCCAACAATACCAATTAAAAGAATTGCAAAAATGACGCTGGAAAGAGATAAATTATTCCACTCATTCCACAAGAAGTAACCAACACCTGTTCCGCCCACGAGCATCTCGGCAGCAACAATCACCAACCACGCAATACCCATAGAAATACGCATACCCGTCAAGATTGTTGGTGCAGCCGCTGGGAGAATGATAAGGAATGCTTTACGCAGAGGAGAGACTTCCAATGTTTTAGTTACATTTAATAACTCCTTACGAACATTGGCAACACCAAATGCAGTATTCAAAAGCATTGGCCATACCGAACAAATAAAGATCACAAAGATTCCAGAAATCGAGGAGTCTTTGATGGTGTATAGCGCAATCGGCATCCAGGCTAAGGGTGAGATGGGTTTGAGAATTTGGATAAAGGGATTGAATGCTTCATATGCCAACGGCGACATCCCGATCCAAAACCCCAATGGTATGGCCACTAACATCGCCAACAAAAAACCCAACCCAACACGCGCCAAGGAATATGCCAGCTGAATGCCAATTCCCTTATCGTTAGGCCCATTGTCATAAAACGGATGTGACAACTGCTTATAAATGGTTTGTCCCATTTGAGTTAAAGTTGGAAACCCCGTTTTTTGAACAGTCTCACCGCCACCCTGCCCCATGAGGCTGTTGTACTCACTAGAGTTTGTGGATATGCCTGGTGGAGGTGCAACCTTTTGTGTTGTTGCCATATGCCAAATAAATAGACACATTAGCAAAATCACAAACGATAGGATTGCGCCCTTGACTTTAATTGATAACGCTTTCATTCATTAGCCTTGGGTTTACGCTTTAGTAGTTGGAAAAGATTTCAGATAGGCAACTGGCTGACTCGGGTCAAATTCTTTGCCCATAATCTTGGCCTTTTTGTAGCCTGACTTTGCTTGCTCAGGTATTGCAATACCCGTCTCACTCATATACTTTTTGGCATCTGTAAGTAGGAATACTTTTTCAGAAATGTCTTTGTAATTCACATCCCCTTTCACATATCCCCAACGCTGCATTTGAGTCAGCATCCAAGTTGCCATTGAGTACCATGGTATTGGATTGAAGTCGATGCGATCTGGAACGTTTTGAACATTCCCCAGACCATCAGCAAACTTACCAGTGAGAACCTGCATTACTACAGTCTCAGGCTGATTGAGATAATTTGGCGCAGAGATTACCTTTGCAATTAATGGTCTATTTTCAGGATTACGCGCCATGGTAGATGCATTCAATACAGCGCGATAAAGGGCGGCAAATGTATTTGGATTTTTCTTAATAAATTCTTCTGAAGTACCAAAAGCACAGCAAGGATGGCCATCCCATATCTGTTTAGTCAGAATATGAATAAATCCAACCTCGTCATATACTGCGCGCTGATTAAATGGATCAGGCCCCAAGAAACCATCAATGTTGCCGGCGCGTAAGTTTGCAACCATCTCTGGTGGAGGGGTTACACGAATCTGAATATCTTTATCGGGATCTAAGCCCGCCTGAGCTACGTAATAACGCAACAGGAAGTTATGCATTGAATATTCAAATGGAACAGCAAACTTCATACCCTTCCAATTTTTAGGGTCACGATTATCTTTATGTTTATTTGCAAGAGTAATAGCTTGACCATTAACGTTTTGTATAGTTGCCACGCGCATTTGCGTAGGATCCGATCCCAAACCCATAGACATAGAAATAGGCATTGGCGACAAGAAGTGGGAGGCGTCATGCTCTTTATTGATCATCTTGTCACGAATCAAAGCCCACCCAGCTGTCTTATTCAAAGTGACATTCAAACCCTGTTTCTTATAAAAGCCTAATGGATCCGACATAATCAAAGGGGTTGCGCAAGTAATTGCGATAAACCCGATTTTTAAATCTGTTTTTTCTAGTGGCGCCTTTTCTTGTGCCATGGCCTGTAATGAGGCTATTGGCAAGAAGCCTGATAAGGCGCTCATTGCACCACCAGCGCCTACAGACTTCAAAAAGGCACGTCTACGTGCCTCTTGGGGGAATAGCGCCTTTACAAGACTTGCTTCAACAAAATCCGCGCTCTCTTGCTCTGAATCCACTCTTGCTGAAAGTGAGCTCGCATGATCAAGCTCAGAGGCATGCTGCCCACAGCTACAGCGATTGGTAAATAAAGGACGATTTGGATCAAATGGGCGATATATGTTCAATTGTGTCTCCTAATAGGTAATTAAGATGCTGCTCGTAAAACGCTGGGATCAATTTGCGGCTCGATTAATGGACTCAATATTTGAAGTTTTTTTCTATACACCTCACCGACCATAACTATTACAGGCTGTCTATCTAAAAAATGGTGATGTACATCACCAAGTTGCAATTCATCTAAAGTGCAAGCAAAACTGCGCTCCGTAGGCAAACTAACCGATTCCATTAAGCAGACAGGGGTTATAGGGGAATGGCCCTCAGCAATCAATGCAACCGCAATATCAGATAGCTGATCACGAGCCATATAGTAGATAGTAGTTTTATGATCAGCATGCGAGCAACGGCCTGGTAATGTAGTTAGAGTTAGAGTCCGACTCAATTCTCGTGTTGTTGGTGGCTGTCTCAATTGCGCAGAGGCAGCCAAGGCTGTAGTAATTCCCGGAACGATTTCATAATGCACATTGGCTTGCTCAAGAGCATCAATCTCTTCTTGTGCTCGTCCAAAAATTAAAGGGTCGCCGCCTTTTAAACGCACCACTACCAAATGCTTCTTGGCAGCATCGACCAGTTGCTTATTAATAAAGTGCTGGGAGCTAGAATGAGCACCGCACCTTTTACCAACTGATACCAATTTGGTGCCCGTACACCACTCCAACATCGACAAATCAATCAAAGCATCATAAAAAACAATATCTGCCAAAGCCAGTATTCGAGCGCCACGCACAGTAATCAGGTCGGCTGCCCCAGGCCCAGCTCCAATGAGGTAGACGCCGGGTGTAACTGTATTAGATACAAGTGTTTTGACCAAATTTTGCGTAGTGAAGTCCATGCACCATTTGTAACAGTCATAAATAACCCTAAAAAATATAAGTGAACCAATTTCGAACATAACTTAATTTGATGCACCAAAGTTAAGCATTTGGCAAATTTCAACATTCTGAGATTCCTTATTGTTAGTTATCAATTAAAGGAGCGCAGCATGAACAAAAAGATAAAGTTAAGAGGATTAACTCCCGAAGCTACCAATGCCACAGCTACCAACGCAAACCCTGCACGACGCAAACTGATTCAAGGCATTGGGTCGGCGAGCATTTTGTCACTGATCGACCCCATGGTAAAGGCTGGAGCATGGGCTGCTGGCTCTGACGCTCCTGAAAAGACTGATGTGAAGGTGAGCTTTATTGCTCTCACAGATTGCTCATCTGTCGTGATGGCAAATCATCTGGGGCTAGATAAAAAATATGGTGTAAAAATTATCCCCACCAAAGAAGCCTCATGGGCTGCAATACGCGACAAACTTGTGAATGGCGAGAACGATATGTCGCATATCCTTTACGGCCTCGTCTATGGCCTGCAAATGGGAATTGGGGGCCAGCAAAAAGAT